>JBAQLR010000152.1:0-10522 GCA_049302035.1 Syntrophales bacterium | reverse complement strand
GCAAGCGGCCGGTACGCGCATCGCCGCGTGCGAAGATGCCCTCCAGGAGGCTCATGCGGCTGTCGTGCCATTTAATATTGATATTGCGGTGGCGAATGCTATTTTTTATAAATAGCTGTTTTTCTTTTGTTTCATCACGGCTGATCTGTCTTTCCCACTGGAAGGGCGTGTGCGGTTTCGGCACGAAAGTAGAGAGGCTGACGGTGACCTGGTTCTGCTGTTTGCCTGTCCGCAGTACCTGGTAGGCCAGTTCGGCGATCCCTTCCAGATCCTCCTTTTCTTCCCCCGGCAGGCCCAGCATGAAATAGAGCTTGACGGCTTTCCAGCCGGCAGCAAATACTTGTTCCGTGGTATGTAGGAGCTCCTCGGCAGTGTTGCCCTTGTTGATAAGGTCGCGCAGGCGTTGTGTGCCTGCCTCCGGCGCCAGGGTGAAGCTGGTTTTCCGCACCCGGCGGATATTTTCGATGAGGCTGCGGGTGAGGGTTTCCACCCGGAGTGAAGGCAGGCCCAAAGCGACCCGCTGTTCATAGTAGCGTTCCATCAGGGTGGTCAGGAGCGGCTCAATACGGCTGTAATCTCCGGAGCTTAAGGAGAGGAGGGAAATCTCGTCATAGCCGGTTGCGCAGAGCAGCCCGGCGGCCATGGCTTCGATCTCTTCCTGGCGCCTTTCCCGCACTGGCCGCCATACCATACCCGCCTGGCAAAAGCGGCAGCCCCGGGTGCAACCGCGGGCGATTTCCAGGGTAATCCGGTCGTGGATAGTTTTCATCAGCGGAACGACCGGTCGGGTGGGCAGCGGCCACTGGTTCAGATCACTTACGAGCCGCTTGCGGATTCGGGTCCCTGCTTGATAAAAGGCGGGGACGTAAAGGCCCGCAATTTCTGCCAAGGCGGCCAGGGTGTCGGCCCGACTCGCTCCCATCCGTTTCATCTTCAGGGCCGTAGCGGCAATTTCCCCGATCACCTCTTCCCCTTCGCCGATGACAAAGGCATCGATAAAGTCTTCCATGGGGGCGGGATTAAAGGTGCCGGGACCGCCGGCAATGACCAGGGGATCCGTGTTCTGGCGTTCGATGCGCAGAAGTGGGATGCCGCCTAATTCCAGCATATTCAGAACATTCGTATAGGAGAGCTCATACTGGAGGGAAAAACCCAGAATATCGAAGGCCTGGAGGGGCCGGTGCGATTCGAGCGAGGTCAGGGGCAACTGCTGCTGGCGCAGCAACTTTTCCATATCCGGCCAGGGCGCGAAACATCTTTCCGCCGCCAGGCCGGGGATACCGTTCAGCAGTTCATAAAGAATCTGGATGCCCAGATGGGACATCCCTACCTCGTAGGTATCAGGAAAGGCCAGGGCAAAATGCAGCTCCGCCTCCCGCCCCGGGTGCCGGGCATTTATTTCCGTGCCCAGATAGCGGCTCGGCTTTTCCACGTGTGCAAGCAGGTCTTCCCAATCCATTGATGCCATAACCTTCGAGTAATCTTCCCAGCGGGGCGTTTCCTTATCATCATTATGCCGGATCTGCAATTTATTCCTCCGGCCAGAAAATCAGTCGGTGGCCACTAACCAGGAAAACGCGGAGTCTTTCGAAGTACGCAAAAAGCGGAAGGGGGAGCTTTGTAAAAGGGCAGGCGACGCGGCCTTCGGATATCACATGCCATAAGGCATTTAACGGCAACATTCACGATCATGAATCAAAGCCCCAAAACAAGAGAATCTCAGGCAGTGTAACCACCTGAGATTCAAGAACAAAAATTGGCGTCCCCACGGGGAGTCGAACCCCGGTTACAGGCGTGAAAGGCCCGTGTCCTAGGCCACTAGACGATGGGGACGCACAGACTGTAAAAGCAAAGCACGGCGGGTAAATTGCTTTTTTAATAGGATATTCCGCAAGTGGGCGCTTATATACTTTTTCCTGGGAACATGTCAAGCGGGAAATCGGCGCTCCGTTTATTATGGCAAACAAAAGAATTAATTAAATACCACCGGCTCTCGCAGAATTGCTTCCCGTGCCTTGGTTGCCAAGGCGGCGATGTCGGGATGTGTATCGCGGAGTGAAGCAATCTGGCGGAGATTGTCGGCGGTGCGCAGGATCAGCATTGCCAGATCGCCGTCGGCGATACCTATCTTCTTAACGATTTCATCCCAGTCTCCACCCTGCGCCCAGTCGTAAATCACCGAGCTCGGCCACAGGAAGAGGTGGGGTGTCGAAAATCCCGCCGCGGCCATACGCTTGGATAATGAGGTAATTGTCCGACTTATCTTGCGATGGGCCGACAACAGTTTTCCGGCAATAACCTTGTCAGGCAGCTGCAGGTCCTGGTCGCCATCATACACAAACGGTGCTACCATGGCCGCCAGGAGTTTTTCATCTCTTTTTGGAAAGACCTCTTTTTTCAGGCATTCGGCAATCAGCAGGGGGTGATCAAGCCGCAGCTTGGAGGCCCATATGCCGCTTTCGGTGAGGCGATTGTTTTCATCCACAAAGCCTTCCGTACTCAGAAAGTTAAGGTGGCGAAGGCAATCCGCCCAGAGAGTGCCGCCGGTTTCGAGGGTTATTTTTTTATCCCCGGCACGGAGTTGGTATGATGCCAGTGATTTTTCAAAGATAGCCCTTATATCCTCTGGTGTTTGCGATAAAAGCAAGTTTAAGATCATGGAAAAATCATTGCGGATCTGACTCAAAATATCATTCGGTTTTTTAAAGAGGAGCTTCTTGATGTGCGCCACATCCATAAAGCGGCCCGGAACGGCCAGCATAAATCCGATATTGTCCCGGCCCCTTCTTCCAGCCCGGCCTGTCATCTGGTGAAACTCTGTACTGCTTAGGGGCGTAAAGTTGCTGTCGTTGTAGAGATCGGAATTAAACAAAACGATCGTCCGGGCTGGATAATTAACCCCTGCGGCGACGGTGGAGGTGGCAAAAATAGCACGGAGGTTTCCCCGCTTCATCATCGTTTCCACAAAAAACTTCCATGTGGGGAGCTGTCCACCATGATGAGCGGCAACACGGGAGCGTTCCAAACAATTCAACTGTTTGTGGTTCCGTAAATAGTGGAAACGTTTTACTAATTCGGCTAAATCGTCCTCAAAGCTTTTATCGACTGTTTTGGCAGGAGCGGGGCCGCAACTTTTCAATGCGGCATCACATTCGGCGCGGGACTTGAGAAAAAAGATAGCCGGCAAAAGATTAAACTCTTCCAAAACCTCGATGATTTGCCCCATATTGGGCGGTCGGCCAGCCCCCTGGGCTCTCTTGCTTTCCAGAAACGGCACCAGGCCAGGAAAAAATTTTCGTTTTTCCAGAAACGGCATAACTTTACCGGAAGGATGTTGGAAAAGAGGGAAAAGTGGCACATGCCGTTTTTCCTCCTTTATCACCAGGCACTTCTTACCACGGATAGAGGCCAGCCAGGACGCGATTTCCTCATCGTTGCCGATGGTTGCGGAAAGTAGCAGGACATTGACCCGCACGGGCAAATAGATCAGCACTTCTTCCCAGACGACACCACGATCACGATCGCCCAGATAGTGGGCTTCGTCAAGAATTACCAGATCGCAATTAAGATTATCCGTGTGATGCATGACGTCATAGAGCTGATTCCTGAGGATTTCTGTAGTGCCCACGATAATCGGAGCGTCGGTGTTTTCCTTAGTATCCCCCGTAAGAATACCGACATTGGCTTCTCCAAACCGCTGGCTGAACTCCACCCACTTCGCATTGGTCAGGGCCTTCAGAGGCGATGCATACCAACAGCGTCGGCCATTTTCGAAAATTGCCTGGATAGCCTGCTCTGCTATCCAGGTTTTACCCACGCCCGTAGGAGCGGTGACGAGACAATCGGTTTTCTTGATGGCTTCCAGGGCCGCCAACTGAAAGGGGTCAGGGACAAAGGTGGCTGGCGCCGGCTTGCCTATTTTTGCAAGAACGTGCTTCAAGGCCGGGTCGATGGCTGGCTGCATTTTGTATGGAGAAGGGGATTTTTTTTGCCAGCGGGATTTATGAACTTTCTTTTCACGGACAAAAAACTTTTTAGGATCCAATATCTTCGTCACACTTTCTGTCGTTTTTCCTACGAAACCTTGTTATAGATCACGGTTTCCGAGGATCGTAAAAACTCTTGCCAGGGTTTTGGCCAATCATTGTGCCTCACCTATCATAGTTAAAGCCTCCCGTAAAGTTGTGGAGCAATTGTCCCCCCTCCATTTTTTAACCTTGACAATTGTTCTTATCTTAACTAATAAACCTACGGCCAAACAAACTCCCGGGAAGATCTTCCACGCTGGCAGGGAAGTTGTCCCCCGATTTGATTTTGCCGCCAAATAAAATGAACGGTCCCATCGTCTAGTGGTCAGGACGCTGGCCTCTCACGCCGGTAGCAGGGGTTCAAATCCCCTTGGGACTACCAATAATGAAAATAGGGGGTTAGAAAGAAATTTCTGCCCCTTTTTTCTTGCCTAAAAAATCATTTCCAACCCTATTTCCAACCTTCAGCCCCATAAAAAATCCCGGCCAAAATAGCCAGGGTCTTTGGTAATTCTTGGAGGTTCGCGCCATAATAATCATGGGCATATTATGAAACCTAACCATGGTATGTCTATGCGACGGTTTACAAGGCTTTACCAATGGCTTTAGTAAGAAGGTTGAAAACCTATATTATTCAGTAGCTTTGTACTTTATGAATTACAACTTTTGCAGAGCACATAAGGCATTGCTGGCTATGCTGGCAATGGAAGCGGGGATCGCGGATCATGTGTGGCCGCCGGAAGAGATTACTAAATTATAATACCTAAATTTGACATTCTTCGGATCTGCGAGGCCGGACGTTGGTCAAGGCTTGGAAAGGCCCATGCGAATGATAATCCATGCGGTGATAACGGCTATAATGAGACCACCCACCAAGTTACTCAAAATCCACTTGTAAAATGCACCGCGACGGTTTTTCTCCTTCCAATCAATCAGAGCGGGAATGCTATCATGAATTTTCTCATCAATATCTAATAGATCGGAAATGACCTTCCGATACCTACCTACCTCTGCAATTGCCTCGTTGCTCTTTCCTACTATTACCTCAATATCCGAGTTCCTCGCCACGTCCTTGGCCCCCCGAATCTTGGCAATCTCTCGGCAGCATTGGTCTACGCTTGGGCGGAGTTTGGGGTAGTATTCAGGGATAACGGCCGCAATGCACTTGTGAGAGTAGACGTCCAACGTCTCGATTATCCGTTTACGAATTGATACGCTGAGCCAATCCGCCGCGTCGAAGAAAGCCCGGTACTCGTGACCGATTGCCTTGTCGAATGAATGCTCGATGTAGTCGGGATCTTTATGACTTTCACCGCTGTTGATATCCAGTATAGCCGCCTGGGCGCGAATGATGTGTTCCAGCCCGTGGCGTAGTTCCATTGCGGGCTGGATGAAATCTTTGGACTCAGGATCGAACTCTTCCGCCAGTAGAAAGACGCTTTTGGCGTGATTATGGATTTCGATCAGTTTAGACCAGCTGGCTCTGGTGTCAAAGACTCCTGTCGGCTCATCTGCTATCGACATTCAGATGCCTTAAGGAAGAGGAGTCGCAAGAATTTTTTTCCGTCGTTTCTCGTAATCTTCGTCGGTCCAAATGCGACCAGTCGAAATCCTCATACTCCCACGATAGCGACGTCCCTGACTGACGGCCACATCGACCGTCTTCGTTGTGACAGTTAAATTCCCTGGAATATCGTCTGTGAGAACTTTCCGCCAATCCTTTAGTTCCACTTCTCCGCCTCCACTTGTATGGCCCGTTCAGATAACGGACTGAAATGCTTTCTCTTTATTTCCAATAACATTTCAGGTTAGGACTACAAAGCCGCAAAAAGCGCTAAAATACAAATACACGCCATCTCTTTTGAGTAGGCGGGGAATCTCAAAACAATAATTCTATAATCAGAGATTTCATCGTCATTCCCGGTGAATACTGACGATTACTGGTTACGCCGATGTGTGCGTAATGCCCTTTGTCTAATTTGTCAAGATTTTTTTTGTATCGTCATGTCCATCTAAAAACTTTAGGCGATCATCCTACCACGATCTTAAAATAGTCTTACGGGAGCGGAAAAGCAAGGGGAAATGATGCGTTCTGCCCAGAAAGGTCAAACTTTGACCTTTCTGAGAAGTAAAAGAATTTAAATCCAAACTGAGGCACTACCCGGCCACCGATGGTGTTGTTTTGGCAGTTTGTCGGAATTACGCCGATTTGTTGAGCGGAGTGGACGAACAAAGCCAGCGGCGGAAAACAGGGCGGTTTTTTGCCCTGGTTGGAGCCTGGCGACTCCGACCGCGGAGCGGGGAACGAACATGCGAAGGTTGTTGGTTAATTCCCCCTCGGGGGTTGGGGGGATAGTTGGGGGCGCATCCTTTAAAAAAGTGGCCTGTAAAATAGTGAGCGTATTTTTTTGGCAGGCCGTTTGCTTACACCGGGACTTGCAAATTGATCGGGAAATATTATGCAAACGGAATGACAAAAAAACATGCCGCATAACGCCTATTATGTAAGAAGCGGGCTTTTCGGCGCGATTACATAATGAAGCGTTATGAGGTGTGGCGAATAGATAGCAGGCCACAAAATCGCGCGCCCATCCACAGAGTGCAGCGAAGCGGAACGACAACAATCTGACGAAGGGCAGAAGGGCAATGGGGGGGTGTTGGCATGACACGGCAGAAGGCACTCCCGGTGGCTGTATACCGGGTGTGCCGGGCAAGGTGGGTGCTGATGGCACTTGCACCGCACTTAACCCCTCGCGTAGGTCGCCGGGTGCTTTTTCCGGCGGGCGGAGTCGTGGGGCGGGGATTGGGACACTCTTGGCGCTTGCTCCGCGCGTAGGCACTCCCGGCGGCTGTATGCTGGGTGTGCCGGGGGGATGGGCCAAGATACCGCTCGAATGCTGCCCGTGAGCTGCCTCTCACCACGTCTTGCTGCGTTCGTTGATTTTAGCCCATCATTACCCGCTCAGCCTCTCCCTTCGTTTACGTCAGTCTTGATCAGAATATCCCGAATCTCGCCCGGCGCTTTTGCCACCGCACAACGCCAGCGCCCAAAGCCCCCGTGGGCATTTATCGCCTGCACCCATTCATCCAGATAACGTCTTTTTGTTTTATCCTGCTCGGTGTCCAGCCCTTTGGTCTCCAGGACAAGCATTTCGCCATTAGTCAACCGCACCAGGAAATCTGGCCGGTATTTGCGAACCACGCCGCCATAAATATAGAGAATCTCAAACCCCAGGTGGTCGTTCTTGACCCAGGCGGCCACGTGCTCGCTGTTGTCCAGCACAAAAGAGTCCGACGCCTCCCACGTGCTGTCATAAACACAAACGTTGATGTGAGATCTCTTTGTCCGCTCACAGGGCTTGCCTGTGTACCAGGTGCGCATATCACCTGTGGCGCGTATTGGATGGTCGCGATCGAATACCGGCGTTAACTGCTCGGTATTCTCTTGTCGTACTGCCTCCCAGACATGCTGCACCACTCGCGACATATTGAGGGTGATGATTAACCGACGGCGCAGATCATCTTGATAAAATAACGGCGGAGAAATGGCGATTTTGTCCAAACGTATAAATTGTTCGACGATTTGCACTAACTGCGCCAGCAATACTTCACGGTTGCCCTGCCATGTATGCTTCATCTGGTCGAACACATCCCTCGCAGTCTCAAATATGATGCGCTGTGCGCGAAATTCCCGCGCCAGACGTTCCAGTTCGATACGGCTTATTTGGCTCACGTCAGGTTTACCTTCCAGTACCGGGGCTAATTCGGCTATCTGGGCAGTTTGTGCCGCATCCAGTTCCAGAATGGGCGCTTTGTCCCAATCCACTGTCAGCATCGTCTGAAAGATTCGCTCGATACGCACAACATTGGGCCAATGGATTTCAAACTCCGCCTGGGCCGGCTCCGGTCCGACGGCAGTCTTTGGTGTGGGCGGTGGCTGCGGTCCGTCCCCACCTCCTTCATGAGGCAGGAAGGTGAACGGAACGCCAAAAATGTTGACGTATTCCGGGTCAAACAGTTCCAGTTCCTTTCCAGTGCCAGGATCAATAGTCTTTTTCACTTCGTAAGATGTCCGTCGCAGACCGCGACCCACCACCTGCTCACACAACAACTGGCTGGTGAAGGCACGCAGGCCCATAATATGCGTCACCGTCTTGGCATCCCATCCCTCGCTCAGCATCCCGACGGAAATAACTTTTTGAATGCCAGCCCCTGGCTGCCCAGCTTTTCCGACCGTATCCACTGTCCGACGCAGTAGTTCAGCCTGTTGGGCTTTGGTCAGCTTGCGCACGGTTGGTTCTTCGGCCTCTTCTGTCTCTGCTTCAGTTTCTTCCGTCTCCAGCGGCACGATTGGTTCCTCGCGCTCTTCCGCCTCCTTGAGCACCTTCGAGTCAATGTGTAAGATGCGCTCCGGGTCGCACAGTTCGTCAATGTGAATGCGCCGGGAGTCAAAGGCGTGCTTGACCCGTGCCGCTGTTTCAGTCCGGTTGCAAACGGTAATCATCACCGGTGGAGTGGGCAGATTGGCTGCATTCCATGCCTTCCACGCCTCCCGCCAATCGTAGGCCAGAAGGTAATATGCGTTCAACACCAGGTCGGGCAGCGGTTCCTCCGGTTCAGCCTTACGGTTCAGGTCGTCTTTCACATCCGGATCATTGTAGATGTGATAGAGGCGTGATTTGTAAGTCTTGGCGTCAGGCACCGCGTCGTCGCGCACTACCACACGCGGCGTCTTGACCAGCCCCGATTCAATAGCATCGTTCAGCCCAAAGTCGCTAATAATCCAGTTGAATAATGCTTCCTCGCTGCTCTTCTTGCCCGACGGTGTGAAGGGGGTGGCGGAAAAATCATAGCAGGCGAGGATGCCCCGTGACCGATGCAGCCGGTCCAGCCCCCCAATCCAGACGGTGGCCTCCTCGGCGCTGTCTTTCAAATCCCGGCTGCGCAGATATTTACCTTCCGCCTCCATGTTGATTCGCCAGGCGTGATGTGCCTCGTCATTGATCACCAACAGATTGCGGGCATTGGCCATCTCGCCCAGCACCTCGCGGGTATATGCTTCGTCACTCTTAACGCCACGCTTGTCTACGCTGCGCCGTTTTTTTACCTGCTCCTCGCTGTCCCAGGCCAGCGCATGCCAGTTGCGCACCAGCACTTTGCCTTGCCGCAATTTGTCCAGCAGTGCCGAAGGCACGATATTGAACTCTTCATAATAGTTACCAGTTGCTGCCGGTTGCAGTACCGCCAGTCGGCTCCTCACGGTCAGCCCCGGAGCCATCACCAAAACATTTTTAGCGAAGCGGATATCCTGTGGATAGGTAACCTTGTTGAGGATATGCCAGGCAATTGCCATTGCCATCACGATGGTCTTCCCGGAACCGGTCGCCATCTTGCAGCACTGCCGCATAAACGCCCCGCCGTCGCTCGGGATGTCAATGCCCACTCGCGCAGCCGCGGGCGCTTCGGTCCACCAGATCAAGGTTTCCACTGCCTCCAATTGGCAGAAGAAAAAACGTCGTGCCTCAAATTCTTCGGGATCACGCCAGTGTTCCAGCAGTCGCTTGGTGATGCTGCTCACGCCCGGATAGCCAGCTTCGCGCCATGCTTCAACTCGCGGACGAATCTTGTTAACTAACTCGATCTCCACGAACACGCCGGGATCGTCAAAAGCCTTGGACTCTCCAGATGCCACCACATAGCCTGCCGGACGGCGGCCTTCCACCAGATCGAAGGTGCGCGTTTCGCGCTCATAGCGCCAGTGACGTTCCGGCACTACGTAAGGTGAATTGATGATGAGCCGGTCAATGGTCGTTTTTGCCATTATTCAATCCCCAGCACTTTCAAGCTTTCGATTCCCCGGTCATCCACTATCTTGATTGCGATGCGTCTATGTTCACCCGCCGCAAAGGGCAGCGATACCGTGCCCCGGTAGGCCTCGATCAACTCCGCGTCTATCTCGGCCTTGAGGTTCTTCGCCAGCCGCGCCCAGCCTTCGCCTTCTCCCGCCTGCGGGAAAAAGACCTGGCGTGGATAGAGGCTGCGCCCGTCATAGTCGGTATCCAGCAGCCAGACGGCTATCTGGCCCGCTCCGCCCGATTCGATGCCGCCAGTCTTGGTGTTGTAATAGTCGAAGCCTTCTACACTGACCCGCCACTTGCCCATGTCCTCGCCTTTGGCAATGCGTTCCAGGCGCACATCCGGCTGGCCGATGAGCCAGAATGATTCATTGCTGGCGTGCTTCTTCTTCAAATCGTCCGTCAATAGGTCGGCATTCATCTGTGCCTTGAGCAGGGTGACGCCCGGCCAGTTGGTTTCGTCAATGTCTTTGGCGGCTTCGGGGTCGAACTGGAAGGCGGCAAAAACGATCAGTTTGGGCCTTGGCACAAGGGTTTGCGCTTCTTCGATGGCCTGAGCTACCTGGCGCTGCTCCAGCGGGGCGTGTTCGGGGCCGAAAGAGACAACGACGCGCTGGGGGCTATAAGCCGTCCCATCTT
>JBAQLR010000151.1:0-8125 GCA_049302035.1 Syntrophales bacterium | reverse complement strand
CCGGAAGGCTGACGGATTGCGCCGCAGGCCTTTTTGCCCCGGAGGGATAGCCCCGGCACCAGCCCCATGGTTGTCGTCGTCTTGCCTTCACCCAGGGGGGTGGGGGTAATGGCCGTCACATCGACATACTTCCCGTTCGGCCGTCCTTCAAGTCTCTTCAATACCTTCAGAAAGTCAACTTTGCCCAGATGGTGTCCCATGGGAATCAACTCATCCTTCTGCAGCCCCATTTCATCCGCAAGCTGAAAAACCGTTTTCATATGCTTTTCCGCTTCTTCCGCAACCTGCCAATCCTGCAGTTTCGTAGGATCCAAATCAGTGATTTTGAACATATCCTTCCTCCTTAGCTAACCATATAGATACATTGCGCTAATCGCATTCCAGCACGTACGACTGCCTTCGAGCACGGACATATATGGCAAAATGGCCTGGGCATGTCAAGAAGTATTTGGCTATAAACCAGCTAAATTCTAATGATTGGCGGCAGGATTGGAAAGGGAAAATAAAAATCTGAGGAACCTGATTACCACCGGGTGGATATCGACGCTAGCTAACGAGCGATCCCCGCCTGCGCCGGGGCGAAGCACCCCTATTTCCCCGCATATTCCCGAATGAGTTCGAGGAATTGCCCACCATAGAGTTCCAGCTTCCGCTTGCCAATACCGGGGATTTCTTCCAACCCCCTTAGGCTTTGGGGCCGACGGCTCTCCATCTCCCTTAGGGCGCTGTCGTGGAAGACGACATAGGGGGGAACCGCTTGGCTCCTCGCAATCGAAAGACGCAGGGCGCGGAGCCTTTCCCAGAGTTCCCCGGAGGCGGATGCGGCCACTCCCCTGGCCTGCCGGGCGGCGATAAGCCGCTTGCTTTTAGTCGGCGCTGGATCTTTGCGCAGCTCGAATTGCTGCTCTCCCCGTAAAATGGGGCCGCTCTTGGGTGTGAGCCGAAACCCTCCCTTGCCCTCCATATCCGCATAGATCAGCCCGGCGGCAACAAGCTGGCGGAATACGGATTTCCATTCTCTTGCCGAGAGCTCCTTGCCAACGCCGAAGGTGCGGATCTGGTCGTGGCCGAAGCCGCTGATCCGTTCATCCGCCAGTCCCAGAAGAACATTGGTGAGATAGACCGCGCCAAAACGCTGTCCCGTCCGAAAGATACACGAAAGGGCCTTCTGCACCGCAATCGTCCCGTCCCATGTTTCCACCTTCCCCTCGCAGGTATCGCAGCAGCCGCAGGCGCCGTGATGTTCCTCGTCAAAATAGCCGAGCAGGACCTGACGACGGCACTTGGCCGTCTCGCAAAAACCGAGCATGGCTTCCATCTTGCGCTGTTGCAACCTCTTAAATTGTTCATCCGCCTCGGAAGCATCCAACATGCGTCTTAGGGCCACGATATCCGCCAGACTATAGACCATCCAGGCATCGGCTCTTTCCCCATCCCGACCGGCGCGGCCCGTTTCCTGATAGTACCCCTCGAGTGTCCTCGGGAGGTCCAGGTGGGCCACAAAGCGCACATCCGGCTTATCGATGCCCATACCGAAGGCGATGGTGGCAACCATGATCACACCCTCCTCCCGGGCAAAGCGTTGCTGGTGCCGCAAACGCAACGCCTTATCCAGCCCCGCATGATAAGGTAGGGCAGTAAAACCCTTGCCGACAAGCCATGCAGCGATCTCATCAACTCGCTTGCGGCTCAGGCAGTAAACGATTCCCGCATCGACCGGATGTTCCGTCCGGATAAAGTTAAGCAACTGCGTCTTCTCGTTTTCCTTCAGTTCCACCCGATAGTGAATATTGGGGCGATCGAAGCTGGAAATGAATTGCCGGGCCTTTTCGAGCTTTAATTTCACCAGGATTTCCCTTCTGGTGACAGCATCGGCCGTAGCCGTCACGGCGATCCGGGGAATTTGGGGAAATTGCTCCGCCAGAAAAGCAAGTTGCAGATACTCGGGCCGGAAGTCATGGCCCCACTGGGATACACAGTGGGCTTCGTCGATGGCAAAAAGAGCCAGGGGCGCTTGCTTTAACAGTTCCTGAAAAGTCGGGGTTAAGAGCCGTTCGGGGGCAACGTAAAGAAGGTCCAATTGACCGGCCAGCATTTGCTGTTCGACGGCTCTTCCCTCACCGGCGGTAAGGGTGGAATTGAGAACTGCCGCCCGGATGCCAAGCTGGCGAACCGCATCCACCTGATCCTGCATCAGCGCAATCAGGGGGGAAATCACCACACCCACCCCGTTACGGATCATAGCCGGAATCTGGTAACAAAGCGATTTTCCGCTGCCCGTGGGCATCAATACCAGGGCATCGCGCCCGGCAATCAATTCATTGATGATTTCTCCCTGATGACCGCGGAAAGACTGATAGCCGAAGGTGGCGCGTAATATGCCGAGGGGAGAATTCTTGCTTACATCCGTCATTATTCCGCACTCTAAGTCAGGTAAGACCACAGGAGTCAGCAAAAGGGGGGTCGGCGCTGCCGAAAATAACCGGCATTCTGAAACCTCCCCCCGGAAGCGGTACAGCAAAGACTACGATAAAATCGCGGACCTGCATCATGGTGTTGCTGGCGCCTCCGGCGCTTCTTCTGCCGTCGGGGTAACTTCTGCTGGAGCAACGGCCGCCGGGGTTACTGCCGCCGGGACAACGGCTGCCGGGACAACGACTGCCGGGGCAATGGCTCGCGTCGCGAATTTCGGCATAAATCCAAACATCTTTTCGGCAAGATCGAGGGCCATATCGCCGAGATTCGGCTTAAACAGGTGGTATGTCTCCTTGGCGGCGTGCGCCGCCTTCCAGTAAACGCTGCCCGTGGCGACATCAATCATTTTTATTGCCAGGCCAACTTCCCCGGCCTTCTCATCGGAGATGGTAAAATAACCCCATTTTCCTGCTTCCGCCACGATAATGGTGTCCGCCTGATAGATTTCCCCGATTTTCCGGCATTTCTCCTTATCGGAAACCTGCAACGCTCGCAATTTTTGCGTATAGCTCAGCACGGCATCCTGCAGCTCACTGTTTGCCTCCATCTGGGATTTGGCCGTCGCCTGGTCGATGACCCGTGCGAATTTTTCCGTACCGACGGCGGCGCTATAAATCGCCTTGGTCACCTTGTCGGCTTCCTGATCAGCGCCTTCGGGCATTTTAACCGTCGGCAGCACCACCACCACCCCTGGCGCAAAGGTGCTGGCATTCGGCGCAATCTCGTTGTAGTTAAGAGAAGCGCAACCCGATACCATCAGGGACAGCAGACTTAGACAAAGTAAAATAGTTAGCTTTTTCATTTTTTCCTCCCGCCACGATAGATATTTGACTTGCCAGGGACGTTTTTCACGCTGCTCGTATATGAAAAATGCCCTTTTGTGTCAACACAATAACTATTCAGTAAAGCATAATTTCCGGGGCCGCGGGCAGCAGACCTTTGGCGGCGGCGAGGCGAAAGAGCAAGGCAAGGGCCTGCTTGCCCTTCTCCCCCATGTCCACCGTCAGGTCGCTTACGTACATCTTTACAAATTTTTCGCCGAGTTTACGGTCAATGCCACGGCCCCACTCCAGGGCATAGGGAATTGCTTCGTCCTGGTGGGTATAGCCATAGTGAATGCTTTCCTTAAGACCCAGAGACAGTTTGCGCGCCATTTCCTCGCCCAGGTCTTTGCGCACCACATCCAGCCCCAAAGGTAAAGGCAGGCCGCCCGTCTCCTTTTCCCAGAACTCGCCAAAGTTTAGCACCTTGTGAAAACCTTCCTGATCATAGGTTATCTGGCCTTCGTGGATCAGGAGACCGGCATCAAATTCACCCGCTGTAACGCGTTCCATGATCTGGTCGAAGGGGATGTCCACATGCTCAATCCCTTCCATGTATATCTGAAAAAGCAGCGTCGCCGTGGTCATCTTGCCCGGCGTGGCGACACGCTTTCCTTTCAACTCCGCCAGGGTGCGGTATTTTTTGGAGACAAGGACCGGCCCGTAGCCTTCGCCCATGCTGGCGCCCGTCGCCATGATCCAGTATTTATCGGCGACATAAGGGTAGGCATGGGCGGAGATGGCCGTCACCTCCAGTTCCGCCTTGAGCGCCCGTTCGTTAAGCGACTGGATGTCTTCCAGCATATGTTCGATCCTGATCCCCTCCAGCTTTACCTTACCGCTGGCGAGACCATAGAACATGAACGCATCATCGGGATCGGGGCTATGGCCAACTCTGATTATTTTTTCAGGCATGTTTTATCCTTTCTTTTACTAATTTTTCGCACCTTACCCGCTCTGACGCCTTGCGTCAAGCAGCTTGTCTTCAAATTTCCAGCATCAGCGTGGAAAGTTCCTTGATCCGGTCACGGAGCGCCGCCGCCTTTTCGAACTGTAGTTCCTTGGCAGCCGCTTTCATCTCTTCCTTCAGCCGACGGATCAGGGCCGGGAGTTCTTCCTCGGAGAGATAGGCTGTCTGTTGCTCTTCCACCCCCGGCGCCTTGGCATAATCGGCCTCATAGACGGAAGCGAGGATGCTATGGATCGACTTTTTGATACTTTCGGGCGTAATGCCATGCTCCCTGTTATAATCACCCTGAACGGCCCGCCGCCTTTCCGTTTCCCTCAGACAAGCTGTAATGGCGGCGGTAATCCGGTCGGCGTACATGATTACCTGCCCGGCCACATGCCTGGCAGCGCGGCCGCTGGTCTGAATCAGGGAACGTTCGGAACGGAGAAACCCTTCCTTGTCCGCATCGAGGATGGCGACCAGCGACACCTCCGGGAGATCCAGCCCCTCACGGAGCAGGTTGACGCCGACCAGCACATCGAACTTGCCCAGGCGCAAGTCCCGAATAATGTTCACCCGGTCCAGGGTGTGCACATCGGAGTGCAGATACTTTACCTTGACACCCAATCCTTCGTAGTAGGAGGTGAGATTTTCCGCCATCCTTTTCGTGAGCGTCGTCACCAGAACTCGTTCCTGCTTATTGGCCCGCTCCCGGATCTCGCCTAAAAGGTCATCCACCTGCCCCTCAACGGGTTTCACCACGATCACCGGATCCTTCAAACCCGTGGGGCGGAGGATCTGCTCCACCACCCGGGGCCCTGCCTCCTTTAATTCGTAGGCGGCCGGCGTGGCCGAGATATACAGCCGTTGGTGGGGCATCGCCTCGTATTCTTCAAACCTGAGAGGCCGGTTATCGAGGGCGGAGGGCAGGCGGAAACCGTAGTTGACGAGTGTTTCCTTGCGGGACCGGTCGCCCCGGTACATCCCGTTCAACTGGGGGATGGTGGCATGGCTCTCGTCGATGACGACCAGAGCATCCAGTGGCAGGTACTCCATCAGGGTGGGCGGCGGCTCGCCGGGTTTTCTGCCGGTCAGGTGGCGGGAATAATTTTCAATCCCCTGGCAGAAGCCCATTTCTTCCATCATTTCAATATCAAAACGGGTACGTTGTTCCAGCCGCTGGGCCTCCAGCAGCTTGTTTTGGGAAAGCAATTCCGGCAGCCGGAGCGCCAGCTCCGCCTGAATGTCCGCAATGGCCCGTTTCATGTTGTCCTGCGTGGTCACGTAGTGGCTGCTGGGGTAAAGGGCGATCCTGGACAAACGCTCGAGCTTTTTCCCCCGCAAGGGATCGACGACGGATATGGCTTCCACGGTATCGCCAAAAAATTCCACCCGTACCGCCCGTTCCTGTTCGTAGGGGGGGAATATCTCCACGATGTCGCCCCGCACGCGGAAGGTTCCCCGGTGGAAATCGATATCGTTCCGTTCATACTGCATCTCCACCAGGCGGTGGAGCATCTCATCGCGCCCTATCTCCATGCCCTCAGCCAGGGAAAGCAGCATGGCGTGGTAGGCCTCAGGGGAACCGAGCCCGTAGATGCAGGAAACGCTGGCCACAATAATCACGTCCCGGCGTTCCAGCAGGGAACGGGTGGCACTGTGGCGCAGCTTGTCGATCTCGTCGTTGATGGCGGAATCTTTTTCGATGTAGGTGTCCGTACTGGGAATGTAAGCCTCGGGCTGATAGTAATCGTAATAACTGACGAAATACTCCACGGCGTTTTCCGGGAAGAGGAGCTTGAACTCCCCGAAGAGCTGAGCAGCGAGGGTCTTATTGTGGGCAATAATCAGGGCCGGCCGCTGGACTTCCTGAATAACATTGGCAATCGTGAAGGTCTTGCCGGAACCGGTAACGCCCAGAAGCACCTGATGCGGAGCGCCTTCGGCCAGGCCGGCAACGAGCTGGGCAATGGCCCGGGGCTGGTCGCCCTGAGGCGCAAATTCCGTGACAAGCTTAAATTTCTGCATGTGCCCTGACGGCGACCTTCGGCATGATGGGATTTAACATGCCTTTCCCTATCAGATTTTTTTAACCCTTACCATGTTGGTGTTGCCTTTCCCGATGGGATGCCCCATGGTAATGACCACGATATCGCCTTTGCCTAATTGACAGATTTCCCTGGCGACCCGCCCCGCCGCCTCGATCATGCCGTCCGTATCGCGGGGTTGCCTGATCAAGCGGGGCTGACATCCCCAGGAAAGGGCGAGCCTTTGAAATGTTGCCCTATTTGAGGTAAGCACAATGATCGGCTGCCTGGGACGGAAACGGGAAATGTGCCGGGCCGTCTGCCCGGATTGCGTATGGGCAATGATGGCTTTGGCATCCAGATTGGCTGCCAGCATGCAGGAAGCCTGTGCCACCGAGGCGGAGATATCGAGTTCCGGCATCGGACAGCGAAAGCCGTCGTAGGGTAAACCGGTTTCCGCCGTTATCACCAGCCGCTGCATAAAGGCCACCGCTTCCACGGGATAGCTCCCGGAAGCGGTTTCTTCGGAGAGCATGACGGCATCAGTCCCGTCCAGGACGGCATTAGCGACATCTGCCGCTTCCGCACGGGTGGGGCGGGGGGCGTCCGTCATGGAACGGAGCATCTGGGTGGCCGTAATTACCGGCTTGCCGGCATGATTGGCTTTTCGAATAATCATTTTCTGAAGTAGCGGCACATCCTCCGGCGGTATTTCCACCCCCAGGTCGCCTCTGGCCACCATGATGCCATCGGCAATCGCGATAATGGCCTCGATGTTTTCGATCGCCTCATGTTTCTCTATCTTGGCGATGACAGGGATGTCCTTACCCGCTTCTTTAATCAGTTCCTTGACGAGCCGGATATCGGCCGCCGTTTTTACAAAGGAAAGGGCAATGTAATCCACATCGCTTTTAATGCCGAAGCGCAAGTCTTCTCTGTCCTTGTCGGTCAGGGCCGGGGCGCTGATCGTGCCTGTCGGCAGGTTGATGCCCTTGTGGGAGGTAAGCTGACCGCCGGTGATGACCCGGCAGACAATATCCTGGCCGTCGCTGGCAAGCACGGTCAGTTCCAGCAATCCATCCGCCAGTAACAGCCTGTCCCCCTTTTTTACCTCTTTCGGCAGATCGGGATAGGAAACAGAAACAACCTCACGGCTGCCGACCACCGGGCGGCTGGTCAAGATAAACTTTTCCCCCGGTTGAAGCAAGATTCCCGGTTCCGGGATCAGGCCGATTCTGATTTTCGGCCCCGCCAGATCCTGGAGAATGGCGATAGGCCGGTCCAAAGCGGCGGCTATTTTGCGTATCAGCTTGATCTTTTTCCCATGCTCCCGCTGTGTCGAATGGGAAAAGTTCAACCGGGCCACGTCCATGCCTTCTTTGATCAGAGCGGTAATCACCTCTGCCGTGGTACTCGCCGGACCGATGGTGGCGACAATCTTGGTTTTTCGCATGGAATATCCTTTTTTTTGCAAGTTAATCGGGGCAACTCATTGCCAAGGAAACAATAGCCATAATAAACTTTCTGTCAAGCATTCCTTTGTCGGCCCCTCGGCAGATCCTGCCGATCTGGAGGAAGTCTTCACGGAACGCCACCTGCTTTACGGTTGAGCGGAATGCCAAGTTCTTCCGGAAAAGCGCAAAAGTGACCAGCGGGAAATGAGATTTGCCGGTTATTGGCGATCTACAAACAAATGAGCTTGATAATTCTTGAATCTGTGTGTCTCGTAACCTGAAAATCGGATAAAGCGTACACTACTTGATTGCCACTCCCAAGTACTCCAGGAACAACCGGTCTCTGGCTACTGATTCGGTAGACCATCGGTAGTCGCCCATGGCCGTCTTTATTTGCGT
>JBAQLR010000150.1:0-45702 GCA_049302035.1 Syntrophales bacterium | reverse complement strand
TTCAGGAGGGAAGCTTCGAGCGCCTTGGCAGCGCCAAACAGATCCACTCCGACTTCAGAGTCATTGCCGCCACCAACAAAAACCTTCAAGCAGAGGTGGAAAAAGGCGCCTTCAGACAGGACCTTTTTTTTCGCTTGAATGCCTTTGCTATCGACGTTCCTCCTCTTAGGGCACGTAAAGAAGACATTCCCCGCCTTGCCCAGCATTTCCTCGACAGGTATAATAAAGAGATGGGGAAAAGAATAAGACGGTTGCCTGCCAACGAAATAAAGAGACTCCTTGCTTACCATTGGCCGGGGAATATCCGGGAATTGAAGCACTTGATTGAAAGGGCGGTTATCCTCTCCGATGGCCACGGGATCAATTTTGCTGATCTTGAACGCTCACCGGCCCCAAATGTTTCCGAGCTGGATTACGGGACAATGACAATGGCCGATATGGAACGCAGCCATATCACGAAAATCCTTAACCTGACCGGCTGGAAAGTAGGCGGACAAAACGGTGCGGCGGCGATCCTTGGTTTGACGCGCCAGACACTCTTCTTCCGGATGAAAAAACTGGGTGTGGCAAGATAGGTTCACTCCTTGTTTTTACTACTGGTGCCTGGGGCGGGAATCGAACCCGCACAGCCTCAAGGACCGAGGGATTTTAAGTCCCTTGCGTCTACCAATTCCGCCACCCAGGCATTTGGAAAGGTGCCGGGCTTATATTATTTTTATCGGTTCGAGTCAAGACAATTACCCGATAAGGACCGCGTGGAAGGGAAATTGCCCGTGCTTTTTGGTCTGGAACTACGACCGGCAAAATTTTCTAAACGGCCTGCCGGAAGAAGTCCAAAATCCCGAAGGGGCACAATCCCAGATAAAAAATGAGGAAAATAAAGACATAACAAAGCGCTTTTTGGTGAAAGGCCAGCGGTATCTCGCCCGGTTCCTCCGCTTCGCGGGAATAGGCCATCCTTACGAGGTTAAGGTAATAAAACATCGAGAGCACCGTATTGACGGCGCCGATGAGGACGATGTTGAGATAACCGGCCTTAAAGGCGCTGACAAAGAGGAAGAGTTTGCCCGTAAAACCGCCGGTAGGAGGAATACCGGCCAGCGAGAAGGCCGCCGCCGCCAGGGTAAAGGCCAGAAGCGGCGATCTTTTGGCAAGCCCGGCGAGCGTTCCCAGGGAAACGTTTTTCCCCTGCCGGGAAATGAGGATGACCACATAGAAGCAGGCCAGGGTCATGATGAGATAAACGAGCATGTAATAGATTGCCGCGGCGCCGCCATCTTTACTGAAAGGCAGAATGCCCATCATCAAATAACCGGCGTGGGCAATGCCGGAAAAGGCAAGCAGCCTTTTGATATCCTTCTGCACCAGTCCCACGAGATTTCCCAAGGTCATGGAAAATGCCGCCAACAATATAAGAAATAGCGGCAACCCCGACGCCACGCCAGAAAGCGGCAACAGCAGACGAAGCAGCACAGCGGTTGCGGCGATCTTGGGAACCGTCGCAATAAACGCGGTTGTCGTGTTGGAAGCTCCTTCGTAAACATCGGGAGCCCAAAAATGCAGCGGGAACAGGGAAAGTTTAAAGAAAAAAGCGGCAAGCGTCAGGGCCAGGGCGAGGATTCCTATCTTTTGGGTGAGAAATTCGGGCAGCCTGGTTATGATGCCTGCCAGGTAGGTGGTGTGGGACATGCCATAAAGGTAGCCCATGCCGTAAATCATGATTCCGGTAGCAATCGCTCCGAAGAAAAGATATTTGACGGCGGCTTCCAGGTGCGTCTTGTCGTGGCTTTTCCGCAAAGGGACGACGGCATAGAGGCTAAATGACGATATTTCCAGGCTTACGGCAATGGTGATAAGCTCCACGGCGCTTACCAGCATCATGAGGCCCAAGGTGGAAAATCCCAGTAACATGAAATATTCCGGCAAGTAATCGCCCTTGATATCGTCGTTGTTTTCCAGCATGAAGACGACCAGGCAAAGCCCCGCGGCCAGCAGAAACTTGAAGATTTGAGAAAAAAGATCCACCTGGTAGGCGCCGGAAAAAAGCTGCCCCCTGGCCTCCATGCCGAAAAGGGTTACGACCAGGAGTATGAGCGCCAAGAGCCGGGCCGCGACAAAGGCGGACTGCTTTTTCCGACCTAAGGAAAGAAAAAGGAAAAAGAGGGAAAACCCCAAAGTAAATAATTCAGGAAGCAGTTGCATACCGAAGACCCCTTAGTGGGTTAAATTTGCCAGTTGCGTCTGTAAATGCGCCAAAGTTGCTTGCATGACGTTGACCAAAGGCCGCGGAAAAAGTCCTACCCAGATAATGAAAACACCCAGCGGCGCCATACAGACGATTTCTCTTAAGTTCATGTCTTGCAACTCGCGCTTGTCTTCCCGGCCCCAGACGATCTGTTTAAGCAGTCGTAACATATAAGCCGCCGCCAGCACGGCACCGATCACGGCGCCGAAACCAGCCAGCCGGTGCCGGAAGAAAGTGCCGATCAAAATATAAATTTCGCCCACAAAGCTGTTCGTTCCCGGGAAGGCAAAGGAAGAAAAGGCGAAAAGACCGAAAAATCCCACATAGACAGGGGCAATCTTGCCCAAACCGGCATTGTCGTAAATCTCGCGGCTGTGGGTGCGTTCGTAAATAATGCCAACCAGCAAAAAGAGACCGCCCGTGGTAATGCCGTGGTTAATAATCTGGAGCATCGCCCCGGTAAAACCGTAGAGTGTAAAGGTAAAGATGCCCAACGTGACAAAGCCCATGTGCGCCACGCTGGAATAGGCAATCAGCTTTTTCATATCCGTCTGGCTCAGGCAAACGAACCCCCCATAGATAATGGCGATGACCGAAAGCGTAATCATGAAAGGAGCAAAGTAAATACTGGCCTGGGGGGTGATGGGTAAGCAAAATCGCAAAAACCCGTAGGCGCCCATTTTTAAAAGGATGCTTGCCAGAAAGACACTGCCTGCCGTAGGCGCTTCCGTATGGGCGGCGGGCAACCAGGTATGAAAGGGAAACATGGGCACCTTGATGGCAAAGGCAATGGCAAAAGCCAAAAAAACCCAAACCTGGAAGGGGAAACTATAGCCCCGGAACATGGCTTCCGGGATGCTGAAGGTGCCATTGGCCAGGAAAAGGGCGATAATCGCCACTAAGAGAAAGACGCTGCCAAAGAGGGTATAAATAAAGAACTTGATGGAAGCGTAATCCTTTTGCGGCCCCCCCCAGACGGCAATCAGCAAGTACATGGGGATGAGCATGGCCTCCCAGAAAACGTAGAACAGAATAAAGTCCAGTGAGCAGAAGACCCCGATCATGGCCGTTTCCATCAAGAGCAGGCAGATCATAAACTCCTTGACCCGCTTCTCTATGGCCCGCCACGAACAGAGGATGCAGATGGGCGCAATAAGGGCGGTAAGCACGATCAGCATGATCGTAATGCCGTCCACTCCCAACACGTAACTGATGTTATATGCGGGTATCCAGGGAATTACCTCGCCAAACTGGAAAAGGGCCGTGTCGGGATTAAAATTGCCGAAAAGCAGCGCCGCCAGAAAAAGGGTCACGATTGTCGCGGTAAGGGCCACCATTTTGATCAGCCGGTCCTCGCGCAATAACAAAAGGATGAGCACCCCGGCCAGGGGCGTAAAGATCACCGTCGATAATATGGGGAATCCCAGGGGATTCATCAGCAAGTAGGACGACATTTTTTTATTCCTTTATAAGCCCCCCCTTCATCCCGGAGGGCAAAGAGGGTTAATGCCAAAAAGCTACAAAACAAGCCAGAGGATCGCAAAAAACAGAACCAGGGAAAACCCTATGTAACCTTGGACCCGGCCCGTCTGGAGCTTTCTTACGACACCACCGCAGTTCATCACGGTAGCCGCCGTGCCATCCACGACGCCATCAATAATCTTTCTGTCGAAAGCAGAGGATAATGCGGCCTGCTTGAAAAGCGCCCGGAGACCCAGGGTACGGTATAACTCGCCCCAGAAAGCGTCAACGGGGCTGATCACCTTTTCGTCAAACTGCAGGAACAATCGGGCGCCCTGCCGGTAGAAGTAATCCACATCCAAGTTGAGCTTGGCCTCCGGCGCAAGCTTTTTTATCATCAGGAAGAAGATGAAGCCGGTAAATAAAAGAATCTGCAGCATTTCCGACACGTGCGGCCAATTATAGGGGCGATACTCCACCGGAAAAGGCAGAAGCGCATAAAGGATCTGGGGAAATACACCGATGACAAAACATAAGAGCGCCGTTAATCCCATGGCCCAGAGCATATTCCGGGGCGGCTCCGCGGCCTTGATGGGTGCTTCTTCCTTCCCGAAGAAGGCAAAATAAGTGACTTTCAAACCGACGGAAAGGAAGGTCCCGATCCCCGCCAGATTCATAAGCAACATCAACCATAGCCTCCCCTCCTCGTGCGCAGCGGCCACGATCATGGACTTGCTGACGAAACCGCTGAAGAGGGGGAAGCCGGAAATGGACAGAGCTCCGATTACGTAAAAGAACATCGTCCAGGGCATGTATTTGTACAGGCCGCCCAGACGGTTCAGTTTGGCAGTGCCGGTCATGTAAAGAACCGCGCCGGCGCCCATGAAGAGCAGCGCCTTGTAGAGGATATGGGCAAAAGCGTGGGCTGCCGCCCCGTTTAGCGCCAGATGCGTACCGATGCCAATACCGGCCACCATGTAGCCCACCTGGCTGATGATATGATAGGCCAGGACCCGGCGGATGTCATTTTCGATCACCGCGTAACAAACCCCGAAGACGGTCATCGCCGTGCCCATGATCGCCAGGATCTCGAAACCGGCAAAGCCTCTGGCCAGCACGTAAACAGCCGTTTTGGTGGTGAAGGCGCAGAGTAAAACCGCTCCTTCCACCGTCGCTTCGGGATAGGCATCGGGCAGCCAGGCGTGCAACGGCAAGACGGCCGCATTCAAAGCAAAGCCGGCCAGAATCAGGTATTCGGGCCAGGAAGCGTTCATGGGGAGGAGGCTTTCGAAGGCCATGCTGCCCGTCTGGTGGTAATGCACCATGAAACCGGTGAAAAGCAGAAGCCCGCCGAAGACGTGAAATAAGAGATAGCGGAAGCCGGCCTCGAGAGAGCGCTTTTCTTTTCTCAGCCAAATCAGGAAAACGGAGGAAAAGGCCATGATCTCCCAGAATATGAAAAGCGTCAGATAATCTCCTGCAAAAACGGCCCCTAAAGCGCTCCCCACATAAAAGAAACCGGCAACATGGTGGCTGTCATCTTCCCTATGGAGGGCATAAAGGGCGCCCAGGAAGGCCATAATGCAGAAGACCCAGGCAAAGACCATGCTCAACCGGTCCACGCGCCCGAAAAGACAGGCAATATGAAGAAAGGAGTATCGCCCATAGAGGCCGTACTGCGTCTGGGCAACCGAGATGATCGCCAGCAGGGGAATCAGGAGGAGCAGGCCCTTCCTGACCCTGCCTTTGACCAACGGGAGAAGCAGACTGCCGACGAAAAAAAATAGTGCCGGATGCACCCAACTATCCATAATAGTCCTCGTCCCTGGCCAAAAATATATGGGCAATCGCTTTGCTGATTTTGATCAAAAGGAAACAGCCCGCCAGGGTAAACAACGTCCAAAAGGCGGGAATCTTATCCACAAAATAATGGGCGTTTGCTCGTGGCAGTAAAATATCGAAGGCAACCAAAAGGACCAGGCAGACCCAAAATGCCCCTTTCACCTTACCGATATTGCTTCGCAAGTATTCCAAGATTTTTAGTAGCTTCATTATGTCCCCCTCTCCCCACTCCCCTCCCGCCAGAGGAGGGGAAAAGAGAGTTTTTTCACGGTCGTTTTTCAGAAAATCCTGCTGATCAAGTCAATAAAAAAATCCGGATAAATACCCAAAAGCAATGAGATAAGCGAAGTCGCCACCAACGGTACCACCATGGAAAGCGGCGCTTCCTTGATATCCGCCCTGCTCCAGCCCTCTTTCCGGTCGGCAAAGAAGGCGCGGATGATGATCGGGACGAAATAGGCGGCATTCAAGAGCGAACTTACCATGAGCACAATTACCAACGGGAGACTGTGGATCGCCAGCGCGCCGTTTAACAGGTACCACTTGGTGACAAAACCGGCCACCGGCGGTACCCCGATCATGCTGAGCGAAGCCAGGGCAAAGGCACCCATGGTAAAAGGCATGGCGTAACCGATCCCCGCCATATCGCTGATCTTCTTCTTGTGATGGACCACGTAAATGGCGCCGGCGCAAAAGAAAAGAGTAATCTTGCTGAAACCGTGGTTAACGATGTGGATGATTCCCCCCAGCACCCCGCTGTTATCCAAAAGCGCCACCCCCAGAATGATATAGGAAAGTTGGCTGACGGTCGAATAGGCTAACCTGGCTTTCAGATCATCCTTTGTCAAGGCAATCACCGAGGCCAGGAGAATGGTAAAGGAAACAAAATAGGCCGTGACGATGCCCAAACCTAAATTCTGCAACATGTTTGTCCCAAAAGTGTAAAGCATCACCCGGCAGATACAGAAGACCCCGGCTTTCACAACCGCTACGGCATGCAGTAAAGCGCTGACCGGCGTGGGCGCCACCATCGCCGAGGGCAGCCAGTTATGGAGCGGCATGACGGCGGCCTTGGCAAATCCGAAGATAAACAGGCCGTAGGTGACCATTATCCAAAGCTGATCGGCGCCCGCCGGGAAAATGCCGCCCCGGATATCCGGGGCAAAATCCAGTGTCCCCGTCGTGACGTAGGTGAGGATCAAAGCCGGCAGGAGCAAACCCTTGGATGTCCCCAGGAGATAGACCAGATATTTCTTGGCCCCGGCATAGCCTTCCTCATCCTGATGATGCGCGACGAGCGGATAGGTAAAGAGGGTGATGATCTCATAAAAAAGATAGAGGGTAAACAGACTGCCGGCATAAGAAACCCCCTGCGCTCCCAGGATGGCAACAGCAAAACAGGTATAGTAACGCGTCTGGGCATGCTCGTTTAAACTCCGCATGTAACCGATATTGTAAACGGACGCGAATATCCACAAGAAGGAAGAGACGATACCGAAGATCAGGGAAAGGGCGTCCACCCGAAAATTAAGAGAAATACCGGGGGCAATAGAGGAGAGCGTATAGATAAGCGTTTTCCCGCTTTGGATCGCCGGCGCCATGTTAACCACGGCAAGAAAGACCGCAACCGCTCCCCCAATCGACCAGAACTCGCGCAAATCAGGTCGCTTCCGGGAAACCATAATCAAGATGGAAACCGCAAGCACAATCGCAATCGGCAACAGGGGTTGGGCGCTTTCCATAACCATAGATCAGCCTTTCAACTCCTTAAGATTTTCTCCCTCGATATGATGATATTTTCGATAGATCAGGATGATCATGCTCAGCGCCAGCGCCGCCTCAGCCGCCGCCAGTCCCATGATAATGAGGGCAAAGGCCAAACCGTAAGGATTTTCCGGACAAACAAATCTGTTGATGGCCACCAGGTTCAGGCTGGCGCCGTTTAAGATCAGTTCCATGGACACCAGCATCCCGATCAGCGTCCGCCGGTAAATAACCCCGGCGATCCCGCAGAAGAGCAGAAAAAGAGCTACGAAGAGATAGATTTGCAGATGCTCATACAAGAGGGTATGCATGCTAGCTCCTTCCCTGGGAGATCAGGGCCAACATGATAGCTCCCAAAATAGCCACAACCACTAAAAGCGATATCAGTTCAAAGGGCAGCAATAGATCGGTGAAAAATATCCGGCCTATGTCCCTGGCCCCGAAACCAAAGATCGGCACGCCACAACCACCAAACGTCGCTTTGATAAAGCGGGAGAAAACCAAAAAAGTGACCCCCGCCACCCCCAATGCCGCAGCAAATTTACCCAACGTCGTCCACTCCCTGGGGCGACGGTAAAGTGGCCCAACCAGCATAATGGCGAAGGCAATCAAGATGGTGACTGCCCCTACATAAATGAGAATCTGCATCATGGCAAGGAATCCGCTATCCAGATAGACATAAAGCCCCGCCATGCCGAACATGGCGGTAACCAAACCTAAAATGGCATAGATGATGGAGCCAGCCAAAATGGCCGTGGCCGCGCCGCCCATCGTAACCACAACTACCAGGAGGAAGATTATTTCCGCTGTTGTCATGATGCCTTTTTCCTCTTTTCAAATTCTGACACGAGATCGTAATGGAAATCTTCCCGTTGGTAACTTACGGGATTAAAATCCGCCGAAAAAGCCAAGGCGTCATAGGGGCAAACCTCCACGCAAATGCCGCACTGGCTGCAGGTGGTGAAATTAAGTTGATAAGTGGTGCCGGTCTTTTTCTTTTCCCCTTCCCGCTTCTCGCCTTCCACCTTCACGATGGAACCGGAGGGACAATTCCGCACACATATGCCGCAGGCAATACAGGCGTTCCGGTCGGGGTTTTCCCGATCGGCCAGGAGCTTGGTATGACCACGAAAACGCGGGCTGATCTCGATCAGTTCACGCGGGTATTGGGAAGTGACCACCGGCTGGAAGAAGGCCTTGATGGTAACCCCTAAGCCCGCCAAGAGGGAACCGGCGCCTCTGATATAAGCCATTGGTGATGCAGTCATAGTTTCAATAGGCCTCCCGTGATGAGCAGATTGATAAAGGTCAACGGGATAAGCACCTTCCAGGAAAAATTAAGTAATTGATCGAAGCGGACGCGGGGAAAAGTCCACCTAAACCAGATGATGATGAAGACAAGAGCATAGGATTTGATCAGAAACCACAGGATGCCGGGCAGGAAAGGCCCTTGGTAGCCACCCAGAAAAAATGTCGTCGCAATGGCGCTGACGATAAAGATGTTCGAATACTCGGCCAGAAAAAACAGGGCGAAGCGCATGCCGGAATATTCGGTATGGTAGCCGGCCACAAGTTCGCTTTCCGCTTCCGGCAAGTCAAAGGGGGTCCGGTTGGTTTCCGCCACACTGGCGATAAAGTAAATGATGAAAGCCAGGGGCTGGCAGCAGACAAACCAGATATTTTTCTGCGCCTCCACAATATCTTTCAAAGACAAAGAATTTGTCATCATAATCACCGGCAGGAGCGACAAAAGCAGAGGTATTTCATAGGCGATATTCTGGGCAATGCTCCGAATCGAACCGATCAGAGCATACTTGTTGTTCGATCCCCAGCCGGCAAAGAGAATGGAAAGCACGGACAGGGAGGAAAAAGCCAGTACCACCAGGATACCCATATTTATGTCCTTCACCTGCAAACCCGCATTAAAGGGGAGCACGACAAAAGATACCAAAACGGGGATAAAAACAATGACCGGCGCCAGGAAATAAAGAGGCTTTTCCACCTGCCCGGGGGTAAGGATTTCTTTTCCTAAAAGTTTAAGGGCATCGGCCAAGGGTTGAAAGAGGCCGTAGGGGCCTACCTCTTTAGGGCCGATGCGGCGCTGCATATGCCCGGCGACCTTTCTTTCCGCCCAGGTCAAAACGAGGGAGTTGAGCACCACAAAGCCCAGTACGCCCAGCACACCGGCGATCATCACGAAAGCTTCTCTGCCGATTATATTGTTTAAGTATGACATCGCACCGTTACCACAGTTATCGGTCTATTTCAGGGATGACCAGATCAAGGCTGCCCAGAATCGCCACGGCATCAGCCAGCATGTTGCCCTTGGCCAGTTCGGGGAATATGGTCAGATTGGCAAAAGATGGGACGCGCCACTTCATCCGGTAGGGGCGGTCACTTTCATCGCTTACCATATAAATCCCCACTTCCCCGCGCGCCGTCTCCACCGCATGATAGACATCCCCTTTGGGCGGTTTCAGTTTCCGTGGGGGTTTATCCAGCATAAAGGGGCCGGCCGGCAGCCGGTCCAGGGCCTGCTCGATAATCTTCAGGCTGTTTTCCATCTCCCGGATCCGCACCTGGTAAATATCCAAGGCATCCCCGCACGTTCCCGTCGGAACCTCAAAATCTATCTCCCCATAGACGGCGTATGGCTCCCGTTTCCTCAGATCCATGCCGATCCCCGCCCCGCGCAATACCGGCCCGGAGACACCGTATTTCCTGGCTCTTTCCTCCGTAATGGTTCCCACACCCCGCACCCTGTTGACGAAAATGACATTGCCGGTGATGAGTTTCTCATACATGTCGAAGCGACTGCGCAGCCGGGCGATGAATTGCCTGCTCCGCGTCACAAAATTATCGTCAACATCATTATAAAGACCGCCAAAGCGAAAATAACAGTAAGTCAGGCGGGAACCGGCAATCCCCTCCAGAATATCCAAAATCTGCTCCCGATCGTCAAAGACGTAGAGGAAAGGCGTAAGCGCACCCAAGTCGGCAAGATAGGCCCCTAACCACAAAAGGTGGCTCGCGAGGCGGTTCAACTCCGTGGCAATCACCCGAACGTATTCAGCCCGCTCCGGCACAGCAATGCCACAGAGTCTTTCCACGGCAGTTACATAACCCAGGTTGAAGGAAATGGCGCCCAAATAATCCATGCGCCCGGTATTGGGCAAGAATTGGTAATAGGAGCGGTTTTCTCCCATCTTTTCATGCATGCGGTGGAGATAGCCGAGCACCGGTTCTGCCTGCTCGATATATTCGCCAGCCATCTTCAAAATCACCCGCAAAACACCGTGCGTACTGGGGTGCTGGGGACCGAGGTTGAGAAAAAACGTGCCTTCGTCCTCCTGTGGCCGGTAAGAATTAAGCTGTGCCTTGTCCTCCGGGGAGACCGCCACCTTCTCCTTACGTAAGGGGTAATAATCGATCCCCTCATGGAGAAAGAGGTATGTAAGGTTAGGATGGCCTTCAAAACGGACGCCGAAAAACTCGTAAACTTCTCTCTCGTACCAGCGAGCGGCGTCATAAACGGACCCGATGCTGGGGGCGACAGGTTTTTGGGGATCAACTTTGTGGATAATTTTTACCCGGCAGAGGGTTTGGTGGTGATTGAAGAAATACACCAGTTCCAGATACTCGATGTAATCAACGCAAATGACCGTGGCCAGATAAAATTTACGGGCATCAAAGAAAGCGGCAACCTGTAATAAAGCAGCCGCACTGACCTCGCAGGCAAGATGGTAACCTTGCTCCCGATAGGAAATTTCATTAACCTGGGTATCCTTCAGGACGGCGGACAATTCCCTTTTAATCGTTTCTACCATCGCTGCTCCGGCCCTGGGAATCTTCGCGCACCGGTGATCTTTTCCTCAAGTTTTAAAAAACCTTCGAGGAGACCCTCCGGCCGAGGTGGACATCCCGGCACATAAACATCCACGGGAACAAGCAGATCCACCCCTTCCACGACATTATATTGGCCCTCAAACACGAAGGGACCACCGGATATGGCACAGTTCCCCATGGCAATAACCCACTTGGGCGACGGCATCTGTTCGTAGAGGGTCAAAAGAACCGGCGCCATCTTCTTGGTAACCGTACCGGTCACGATCATGAGGTCCGCCTGCCGGGGCGTAGCACGAAAAACACCCGCGCCAAACCTGTCGAGATCAAAACGGGACATGGCAACCGACATCATCTCTATGGCGCAACAGGCCAGCCCAAAAGTGATGGGCCAAAGAGAATTAGCGCGGGCCAGATTAAGCACCTTTTCCACCACGGCAAATTTTACCGGGAGAGCTTCCTTTTCCAGGTGAATACCCCTTTCCCCCAAGCGTAAATGATGGCCAAAGCCAAAATCATGACAAAAGACAAGAGCGCATAAAACTCATAGGTACTTTCACCCCTGGCATAGCTTAAAGCTACAGGAAAGAGGTAAAGGACATCAACATCAAAGGCAATGAAGATCAACGCATAGATGTAATAGCTGATATTATAGCTAACCCAGGCGCTCCCGAAAGGTTCAATACCGCATTCATAGGTGTGCAGGGTTTTTTCTCCTTTGGTGTGAGGAGCCAGAAAGCGCGCAATGAGGATGGGAACAAGGGTAAATACGGCGGCAACGACTATAAAAAGGACAACGGGAGCAAATTCTTGCAGGTTATTCATGTCCGCACCTAAATGATGGATATAATAATGAATATAGCATGAAACATTATTATAAGTTGCAACGTTTTTTTACCGAATCAGCGCCAGGCTGTCAAGGCATATTCTCAAGAAATATGTGTTTTTCTATTTCCGCCCACAATTCCGCTCTGCCCTCCCCTGTCCGTGCGGAAAAAAGTACCAGGGGAACGGGCGGCTGCCCGAAGGATGCCAAGATAGAGCGGCTGCGCAGCATCGCCTGCTGCTTAGACAGTTTATCAACCTTGGTAAAGACTATCAGGTGGGGAATATGGTAAGATTGCAGCCAATTGAGCAAGTCCCGATCCTTTTCGTCACCATCTCGCCTGATGTCCAGCAGCAAAAGCACCAACCGCAGGGTTTGCCTTCCCTTAAGGTAAGCCTCTACCATTGGCCCCCACTGCTTTTTTACCGCCAGCGGGGCCTTTGCGAAACCGTAACCAGGTAAATCGACAAGGGAAAACTTTTCGTTGATGATAAAGAAATTAACCAGTTGCGTACACCCCGGCAACTGGCTCGTCTTGGCAAGCCCTTTTCTCTGGGTTAAGATATTTATCAGGGAAGATTTACCCACGTTTGATTTGCCGGCAAAGGCAATCTCCGGCAGATGCAAAATTGGATAGTCCTCAAGCGCTACACAGCTCTTGAGGAAATGGGCCGACTGAATCTTCATAAGATAAAAGGGATATTCCGACGCTATGAGAGCTTGTGAGGCTCACGATATGCAAACGGGTCGTGAAAAAGGCGTCGGAGCAGCTCATAAGCCGAGTTCTGTAGCGCTTCCGGTTGCCCGTAAAGTGCTGATGATCATTCCTCTAGGACAACGGTTGCCCGTTGCCTCAAGCGACGCTACCCGAGAACTGCGGGCGGGCCACCCTTAATGTTCTCCTATTTGGTCTTGCTCCGGATGGGGTTTACCTTGCTTCCCCGGTCACCCGGGAAACGGTGAGCTCTTACCTCGCCTTTTCACCCTTACCCCGGCAAGCCGGGGCGGTAATTTTCTGTGGCACTTTCCTTAGGGTTGCCCCCAGTCGCCGTTAGCGACCATCCTGCCCTGTGGAGCTCGGACTTTCCTCCCGCCCGGTAAACCGGACCGGCGATCATCTGTGCTACTCCGGCGCCATTTTTCACGACTTTAGTAAAACTATTTCAACCTTTGGTCGCACCAATAAATGATGCGATTACAATTCGGACAGGTATGCAAATCAACGGCTTTCTGTAATTCAATATAAAGTTGCGGGGGGATATTCATATGACACCCCTCGCATACTTCCTTCCAGACAGCAGCAACAGGCAACGTATTATGCAACTTCTTAATAGCAAAATATTTGTTCAGGGAATCTGCAGATATCTTTTTCTTGACCAATTCGCTCTTCTGCCGACAGGCTGATAACTTACCATCAAGGGACTGCAGCTCCACTTCCAGTTTTTTCTTCGTATCTTCATAATCTTTCACGCCGGAAGCCATCCCTTTTTCTTGAGTCTTTACTGTTTCTTTAGCGGTATCCACGGCTTCCAGGAGCAAGATGATTTGCTCTTCCAATTCGCTATTCTTGCTCTCGGCAGTCGCGATCTCTTTCAAGACGGATTGATACTCCTTATTTGTCTTAACCTCGCCCAAACGGGCCTTTGTCCGTTTTAGCATATCCTGCCCCGCCTTTAACTTTTCCTCCTTTTCACGGTGCTCCTTCTTAACCTCCTCGAATTTTCTTCTATACTCTTCCAGATCACTTAGAAAAATCCGGTATGATTCTTCCAGGTTGGCTATCTCCTTGGGCAAGTCTCGGCATTTGATGTTCATCGCATTGATCTCTGACTCGACTTTTTGCAGCTCGATTAACTGCGACAATTGTTCCTTCAAAAATCATTCTCCCTTCCGGTAATTGAATAAAAAAAATGCACCAACAGTTGGTGCACTTTCAAAGGAAGGCCCGTCCCACGTAACCGCAGTCGGCCCGATATCCTGTTTTTCCGCCGGACCAAGAAGATAAAAAGATTAGCTTGTCCTTTCCCACGGCCAAGACACCCCTCCCATATCAAAACCTCATATAGTGAATGGGCCCACCTGGGTTCGAACCAGGGACCAACCGGTTATGAGCCGGTGGCTCTTCCAGCTGAGCTATGGGCCCACAATGCCGGTAAATCTGGTTTCTTTCTCCCCTAAAACGGCCTTAGCGCATCAACCGCAACACACCGGGAAAAACCCATTTTACCTGAGCGGGCAAGGTATACCCGTTCTTCCAAGTTCTTGTCAATCTTTAATTTGCACCATAGGTTTGGTTATCTTCCGGCGCGATGGATTCCTCAGTTTCCGCACGGCATTAGCTTCCATCTGCCTGTTTCTTACAATATCACCCATTTCCCCCGGCTCCTCCGGTGCGACATCACATCGCTCACTGATGCCAAAACGCATGCGTAGCACTTTTTCCTCCCGCGGTGTCAGCGTTGCCAGAATCTTTCGCGTTTGCTCGGCCAGATCCATATTGATAGTAGCTTCGGAGGGAGACACGACCTTTTTATCCTCGATAAAGTCTCCCAAGTGACTATCCTCTTCTTCACCGATGGGGGTCTCAAGGGAAATCGGCTCCTTGGCAATCTTCAGCACTTTCCTCACCTTCTCTAAAGGGTACTCCATTTTAATGGCAATTTCTTCCGGAGTCGGTTCTCTTCCCAGTTCCTGAATTAAATAACGTGAAATACGGATCAGCTTATTAATCGTCTCGATCATATGCACGGGGATTCTTATGGTCCTGGCCTGATCCGCTATGGCCCTGGTGATGGCCTGCCTGATCCACCAGGTGGCATATGTGGAAAACTTATAGCCCCGCTGGTACTCAAACTTATCCACCGCCTTCATTAAGCCGATGTTGCCCTCCTGGATCAGGTCCAGAAACTGTAGTCCTCTGTTGGTGTATTTTTTGGCAATGCTGACCACGAGTCGCAAGTTGGCTTCCACTAATTTTCTTTTGGCCGTTTCCGCTTTCTCTTCCCCGCGCTCTATCGTAAATACCACTTTTTTCAGGGAAGCGGGAGGCAACCCTGTTTCCTTTTTTATTTCCTTCAACCGGCGCTCGGCATTTTTAACAACAGTTTGACAATCCTTAAGTTTCGTCAGCGAAACCTTATATTCAGCGGCAATCTTGCTTTCCTCATGGGGTTTGTTCTTCAAACGCTGCCAGGCTTTCTCCATTTCCGCCAATGACAGGCCCGTTTCTTTCTTGCACTTCTTGATAGCATTTTCCATCTTGTCCACGATCAAGACATGGCTCTTTAGTATACCCACAATCCGGTTAATCTGCCTTCTGCTGAACTTGACTTTACGGCATAGGTTAACAATGCTTTTTCTATTCTTTTCCACCTTCTCTTTCAGCAGTTGCTCTTCCGTCTCCTTAAGCGTTTCTGACTTAAGTCTGGCTTTCAGCCCATCATTCTTATTTTTTAACTCCGTAATCCGATCAACTAGTTTAAGCACCCGTTCCGTGTGCTTTTCCTCTTCTACATATCCCTCTTCATCTTCAAGATTATCCAGCACGTGCTTAATCTTAAACGTTCCTTCCCGCAAATTCTTACCGATGCTCACCACTTCTTTCACACAAAGATCAACGGAAAACACGGCATCTAAACCTTCCCGCGCCCCTTCTTCAATCTTTTTAGCTATCTCAACCTCGCCCTCCCTGGTCAGAAGAGAAACAAAGCCCATCTCGTGAAGGTACATTTTGACGGGGTCACCAGTCTTGCCTATCCCGCTGATGAAATCCGGTGTGCCTTCACCCTTGACGTCAAGGCCGTCGTCAAGATTTTTTTTGACAACCAGTTTTTCCCCTTTGTCCGTATCAATGATATCAATGTTCTTTTCGCCGAATAGCATTATAATGTCGTCTATTTGCTCAGACGACACCACGTCCGGCGGCAATAGATCGTTGACGTCATCATAGGTTAGAAAGCCCTTCTCCTCACCCAGAGTAATTAGTTTTTTGAATTCATCAGATTGCGACTCTTTTCCCATCTTGTTTTCTCCCCGTTTATTTTCTTTCCGCGCCATAGGTCATAACACCGGGTTTATAATCTATTGATTTATCTTTTTTGAGAGTTTATCGTTTGTTGAATTTGTTCCCGCAAGAAATTGCACTTCTCCTGGTCATCCATTTTTTCGGCCCTCCCCAGTTCTTCGCGCAGGTTTTTACTTTTCCTCTTGCGCCACCGTTCCCTGATCTTTTCGATGGCATCGGCGGTAAAACGTTGCCATATCGTTTCATCATCAGTCTGTCCCTCTAAAAGTGATTTATGCAACAGCTCCTTGAGGGGACCTTGTTCGAGGCTGTCCAGAAAATCAGCGGCGGCCGGATTACTCATGGCCGCGTCCTGAGTTTTTATTATCACCTCGCCAAAATTTTTCAGCTCATCATTGGTAAAGTATCGCAGTACCTCATGCCTTGCCGCTTCCGCTATGCTCTGCGAATTTTGCAGCATGGCCAGGATAAGACTCAATTCCACCTTGTCAGGGATTTTAAAAGTCTTAGCAGGCGGAATATCCGGAAGCTTTGACGACCTGCACTGATTTCGGTTATATTCCCTTCTCAACACCTGTTGGTCAATGCCAATTTTTTCAGAAATTCTTTTTAAAAAAAGATCACGGTCAATGGCGTCATTGAGGCCGGCAGCGAAAAGCGTGGCCTCTTTAGCGGCATCCCGCTTTTCTTCCAGGGTAGCATTTTCGCTCAAGAGATTATCCAAGTAGTAATCAATGAGCGGCGGGGAGCTTTTGATTATTTGCTCAAGGCTTTCCGGCCCATATTTCCGGATATAATCATCGGGATCGTTATTCTCCGGCAGCACAACCGCTTTGGCCTGTATTCCACCCGTCAGGAACGATGGTATGCTCCTTTGCAGAGCCCGCTTGCCCGCTTCGTCGGCATCGAAAAGCACTGCCACATGTCCTGTGTAACGTCTCATGAGCTCAACCTGCTCCAGGGTAAGCGCCGTGCCCATGCTGGCCAGCACATTGGTCATACCCGCATTCCACAGGGAAATAAGATCAAAATAACCCTCTACGAGAATGGCATAGCCCTGCTTGCGGATGCCTTCTTTGGCCTTGTTCAGGCCATAAAGATTTTTCCCCTTGCTGAAAACCGGGGTTTCTGGAGAATTTAGATACTTCGGCTCGCCACTGCCCACAATTCGGCCGCCAAAGGCCACAACCTGACCGCCGGCATCTTCGATCGGGAAAATCAAACGACCGCGAAAACGGTCATAGCTGCTCTCCTCTAGCCCTCCTTCTGTCTTGGAAGCGATCAAGCCAGCCTGAGAAACCATCTCCACAGCTACGTTTTTCTGGACAAAGAAATTTCTCAAGGTCCTCCATCCCCGGTCTGCATATCCAAGACGAAAGCTCTTGATGGCGGCATCCTTAATTCCCCTTTGCTTTAAATATTCTCTGGCTTCCAGCCCGGCCGGGGAAAAAAGATTATCGACAAAGAAAGCTGCAGCCGCCTCATTGATACGGTAGATCTGCTCACGAAGTCCGTATTCCCGCCTCTCCCGGCGATCCATCGTCTGTTCCGGGATCAGAACCCCTTTTTTCTTGGCCAGATGCCTCGCCGCCTCCGGAAAAGTCATGTTGCTTATCTTCATCAGAAAGGTAAAAACATGGCCTCCTTCCCCGCAACCAAAACAATAGAACATCTGTTTATCGCGGCTAACTGTAAAGGAAGGGGTTTTTTCTTTGTGGAAAGGACATAGACCCAGATAATTTCTACCCGCTTTTTTCAGGGTGACATATTCAGAAATAAGGTCAACAATATCGGCACGCTGCTTTATTTCCTCAATCTTCTCGTCGGGAATTAAACCCTTCAAATATTCTTCCTCTTTAAGGATTTGTTCGGAAATAAGCTGCCCGGAAAAGGATTAACTCTGCCATCAGACTTTTCGGCCTTAAGATATGCAGCCCAATCTATTTGTCAAATGTCAATAACTCAGCCCAGCTTATTTCCCATTATTCTCCCGCCCAGCAGATGCATATGAAGGTGGAATACGACCTGTCCACCCTCTTGTTGGCAATTGATTACGGTTCTAAACCCCCGCTGGTCAACGCCTTTAAGTCTAGCCACATGCGGCGCCGCCGCCACCATGGCATTTACGTGCGGCCACTCTTCCAGCCGCACATCCACCAAGGTGGGAATATGATGTTTAGGGATAATGACAACATGCACCGGTGCGGCAGGACTGATATCGTCGAAAGCCAGCACCATATCATCCTCATAGACCTTGACGCTCGGTATTTCCCCTTTGATAATCCGGCAGAATACGCAATCTTCCAATTGTTTCCTCCTAACCGGCCGCAGCGCTAAGCGCCTCTTTAAGCGAGAGAGTGCCAGCGTACAATGCTTTCCCGATAACAACACCGACCACCCCGCATGCTTCTATTTCCTTAAGCCTGGCGATATCTTCGAGCCCCGCAACCCCGCCGGAAGCGATAACCGGAATTGCTACCGCCTGCGCCAAAGCCTTGGTACCCTCAATGTTAATCCCTGACCCCATGCCGTCTCTTCTTATGTCAGTATAAATAATTGCCGCCAGACCTTCCTGCTCGTAACGACTGGCCAACTCTGACGGAGAAGTTGAAGTCCCTTCCGTCCATCCCTGCACGGCCACCTGGCCATCAGCAGCATCGATGCCAAGGATAATCCTGCCCTCATAAGCCCTGCAGACAGCACGCACGAAAGGCGCATCGCGTAGGGCCGCCGTCCCCAAGATGACCCATCTGACTCCCATGGCCAGGTAACTTTCGATTGTTGCCTGGTTTCTGATCCCGCCGCCAACCTGCACCGGCACGGACACTGTGCGGACAATTTCCCTGATATAGTCCCCGTTTTGGGGGGATCCGGCCAGCGATCCGTCCAAGTCCACCAAATGAATACGCTCAGCCCCCTGTCCCTGCCAATGGCAAGCCATGGCTACGGGGTCATCGGCATAGACAGTAACCCGCTCGAAGTCTCCCTGCGCCAAGCGGACGCACCTGCCATCCTTCAAGTCGATGGCCGGAATGATAATCATCGATACAAACCTCGCAATCTCAACACTATAAACGCCTCCTCCTAAAGACACCATCCGGCAGCCATCATTCACTATTGCCTGCCGGGAAAGTTTCTCATGATCTCGCTCACGCCCGCTTCAGACAGCTCCTTTGCCGTCACCCATTTTATGCCCAACTTGAAGAAAAAGGGCATTTGGAAGAGGTTCTCCATAAGCGACTCCTGCGTCTTGTCAAATGTACCGCTCCAGATGGCGACGCCGTCACTGGCGCGTACGAGATGGAGTTCAAAAGCCACGGAGGTCGGTTTCTCCGCGGAATAGGATCTTCCTCTCAGCTCGCGATAACGGAAAACATAGCCGATCAGAATAGCCTCCACGTCCAGTTCCTGCGCCGCTCTTTGTAGAACGTCCGTCAAATTTGCCTGATGGTCGGCGTCGGTTATGTGCCGGTAAGCGACAGCAGCCACGTCGGGTGCGATGATAGAAAGCTGCTTTTGCCTCCGCAGGTTTTCCAGCACAATATCCTGCACAATTTGTCCCGCCGTGGGCGGCGTATCACGATCTGTCTGGAATGCCGCATTACATAGCGGGCAGGAGAGCATCCTGGCATCATGATCTGCCGGTGCAATTACTTGAAAAGGAAGAACTGCCAAGCGGGAGACGGGGCCGCTTCCTTGCAGAAGCAAGCCCTGGCGCACACCTGTATTATGATGGCAACCGTAGAAAAAAAAGAGGATTAGAAAAAAACAGAAAATACCGACATGGTCTCTCTTGCCCTTGAACAATCTTGTCATCTCTATCATAGCACACCCTTGGTGGATAAAACGCCTCTGATAGCGTCATCAACTGTCACTGCCTTTCTAAGAGCACGGGCCAGGGCTTTAAAAATCGCCTCTGCCATATGATGACTATTTTCTCCGTACAAAAGGTTGATGTGCAGGTTAAGACCACTATTGTCAGATAATGCCTTAAAAAATTCCTTAAGCAGCGCCGGATCAAATTTGCCGATCTGGGCCGACCCGAACTCGACATTATAAACAAGGAAAGGCCGCCCGGAAATATCCAACACTACGGTACAGAGGCAATCGTCCATAGGGACGGTTGCCTCGCCATAGCGGGCAATTCCTTCCTTTGCGCCCAAAGCCTGCCGCAAGGCTTTGCCCAGACAGATTCCCAGGTCTTCGGCCAGATGGTGATCATCGACTTCCGTGTCCCCTTTGCTCTTGACCTGCAAATCAAAAAATCCGTGTCGGGATAAGAGTAACAACATGTGATCCAGAAAAGGAATGGAGGTACTGATATCACCCTTCCCCTCGCCATCGAGATCGATGACTACCGAAACCTCTGTTTCTGTGGTTTTACGATCGATTCTCGCGCTGCGCCCCATGTTCTACCCCCTCAAATAACCTTGTTCAAGGCGTACTCTATAATTCCCTCCGCTCCGGCTTCCTGTAGCGAAGGGATCAAATCCCTCACAACACCAACGCTCACGACGGTTTCAACAGCACACCACTCCTCGGAATAAAGATTGGAAACCGTAGGCGCCTTTAAGGAGGGAAGCAATTCCATGACCTTGCCGAGATTTTTCTTGGGGACATTCATCTTAAGACCCACCCTACCCATGGCCTGAAGCGAACCATTAAGCAGCACCTTGATTTGCTCTATTTTCTTTCTCTTCCAGGGATCTTTCCAGGCCTCACAGTTGGTGATCAACTGCGTATTGGTTCGCATGAGCTCATGGACGATCCGCAATTTATTGGCCCTGATTGTCGTCCCGGTCTCTGTCACCTCTACAATGGCGTCCACCAGCCCATCGACCACCTTGGCCTCTGTGGCCCCCCAGGAAAATTCCACGTGAACATTAATGTTACGTTCCGCAAAATATTTCTTGGTAAAATTTACCAACTCCGTGGATATCTGCTTGCCTTCCAGATCGGCCAGAGAGTTAATTGGCGAATCCTCCCGCACAACCAGTACCCAGCGGGCCTCTCGCGGCGAGATCTTTGAATAAATCAGGTCCTGGACCACAACTACCTCCGATTCATTCTCCATTATCCAATCCTTGCCCGTAAGCCCGAGATCAAGGTTCCCGTCCGCAACATAACGGGACATTTCCTGTGCCCGGACAAGGGTGCAGGAAATGTCGCCATCGTCAATGTCGGGGAAGTAACTTCTTTCATCATAAGTAATGCGCCAGCCGGCCCTCTTGAAGAGATCGACCGTATTGGCTTCCAAACTGCCCTTCGGTATGCCCAGTTTCAGTCCGCTCATTTATAAACATCCTCCGGATTGAAGATTTTCGCTCCTGTTACTTCTATTTTCCCATCTGACAGCTCGCGGTAAAAGCATGACCGATAACCTGTATGGCATGCAGCGTCGCCAATCTGCTCCACCTGCAAAAGCACCGTATCATCATCACAGTCAATGAAAATTGCCTTAACATGCTGAACATTGCCTGATGACTCACCCTTAATCCATAGGGAACTTCTTGACCTGCTCCAATAGGTAGCCTTCCCGGTAGCTAAAGTATGTAACCATGCCTCACTGTTCATATAGGCCAGCATCAGCACCTCCTTGGTTCGCCAATCCTGGGTAATAACCGGCACCAACCCCCCACCCTTCGCAAAATTAGGTTCCAATCGCGATCTCCTTCACTGATTTTTCTAAGCCGCCCATGACATAAATAAGCCTCGAAAAATAATTCAAAAAGGCATAATTATCAAGATTTATTTTCGTTCCGGTAATTGGGGACGGGTTCACATTTCTCTTAAATAATGAGTGGCTGTCCCCAGCCCCCACAGCACCCAAGAAATCACCTTTTAAAAGGTCAATATTTGCTCGGCGTCCTTCGCCTCTTTCAGCAGGAAATTGGGGGAACCGATAATATCATCAACTTCGGGGATCATATTCTCGCGAGTCACCCCCCAAATGCTTGCGGCCAGTGTGCAGATATAAATCTTCACATCACCTGCCGCCTTGACCAGTTCTATTAATTCTCTTAGGTTATCACATTTATGTTTCTTTAATTGCTCAATAAAAGCGCCCCTCCGATCCTTAAGGGAGCTGGGGATGTCTATATCTTCCAGATTGCCCTTAATCAGTTTGCTTGCCGCCCAGCCCACAAAGAGGATGCGGACTTTTTTGTTGGAAACTGCGGCGATGCTGGCAAAATTGAAGGCGTACAGCAGACTTTCAAAGTGTCCATCCTTGATGATGAAAGCATAAGTATCGTATTTCATAAGCTACCCAATCCCTGATGATCTGCCGTCAAGATAACTCCCCCAGCCGACAGGGCTCCAACTTGCTCAAAGAATACTTTTCCCCTACGGAAAATAGTGTTTCCTCCCCGCCGCATACCTTTTTTCTGATCAGATAGTTCTCGTGTTCTTCCCGGCAGTAGGCGGCCATAATCATACCGATGACAGTATCGTCGGGATCACCCCCGTCGGCCCTGACAATCGCCGTGGGGCCGCGGAAGTCTTCCGGCAGGAAAACTGCGGCGCCAGTTGCGGCCAAGACGCTAATCTTATTGTTTTCCTCCTCATTCCTGCCCAGGATGATTTTCTGCCCCCCATCAAGCCGGAAGTGTCTCCCAACCTTTAAAAGTTGCAAATCATTCATCCCGTAATCTGGCACATGGGTGAAAAGATCACGCAGACGCGCCGCCATCATAGGATCGGTGAGCATGCAGCCGCCGGCCGGACATGGGTAGTCTTTAACTCCCATTTCCTCGGCCAAATCTATCTGCGGTTTCCTTGACCTGCCAGAAATAGCCAGAAGTTGCTCCCGGTCCACGAGTCCTTCCTGCTCCGGCAAGGTCGGGGGAAAATGCTGGGCCGACAAAGGGCGGATGATAAGCCCATGGAGGCCGCTTTCCTTCTCGATCAAGGCAAGCTGCTGGCGGCGCTGGGACATGGGCCTCTGGCCAACCACCTCGCCGGTGACGACGAAAGAAGCCCCGAGTACCGGCAGCATTTCTTTAACCTTGCGCAAAATGTAAATACGGCAGTCAATACAGGGGTTCATCCCCCGACCGTGGCCATGTGGCGGCTTTTCCACAATCCGCATGTAATCCATGCCCTTGGGGATGACGTGGATCGGGATGCCGAATTCCACGGCCACCTTGGTCGCCTGATGCTGGCAACCGGCCTTTTTCGGCGTACAATTACAAAAAGGACTCGTAAAATTTACTGCAACGATCTCTACACCCTGGTCGAGCATCATCTTCACGGCCAGCGTGCTATCCAGCCCGCCGGAGAGCAGCGCCACGGCTTTTTTATGCCTTGCCATCAGATACCGGCTCCCGTTTCAAACTCTTCCGTAAGGGAGAAAATCTCCTTTATCTCACGCTTTTTATCCTCTACATAACGATCCAGCTCCACTTTTATGCCTTGCATCTGCTCCACCGCCTCTAACCGTTCTTCCACGGTGTCAATCTGCCTGCCGATGAATTTAAGGGCATCGGCAATGGGATCAGGAAGCCTGTTATGTCCGAAATCATTTATGTCTTTAGCAGAATAGCCAACTCCCACCCGCGCGGGAACACCTACGGCAATGGAATTGGCAGGCACATTCTTGACCACCAGGGATGCGGCCCCTACCTTAGCGCCGTCACCGATGGTTATCGGCCCAAGGACAATCGTCCCGGCGCCGATCATTACCCGGTTGCCGATCGTGGGGTGGCGCTTTTCTTTTTCCAGGCTCACTCCCCCCAAAACCACCCCCTGATAGAGCAGAACATCGTCGCCGATCTCCGTCGTTTCGCCGATCACCACACCGGAACCGTGATCAATAAAAAAGCGGCGGCCGATTTTGGCGCCGGGATGTATTTCGATACCCGTCAGAAAGCGGCCGCCGTGAGAAAGCAAACGCGCCCCCAAATGACATGAATGGCGCCAAAAGAAATTGGCCACGCGGTAAATCCAAAGGGCATGCAATCCCGGATAGCATAAAATAACCTCAAATATGCCACCTGCGGCCGGATCCTTCTTGAAAATGGTTTGAATATCCTCTTTCAAGGTGGAAAAAATGTTTTTCACAGCAAAGGCACCTCTCAACTGATAGTAATTGCAAAGCAATAACAAACATTGCCGTTTACCGATATTATCTCGTTAAAACAAACAGGGCATTCGTGGCGAAAAGGTTCGGCCAGAACCTTACCGGGGCGTGTTCCCCCAAATAATAGGCTTCCAGAACTTTCACCCGTTTAATTTTGCAAAACTCGTGAAAATCGCTCAGGCTGAGGCAGCGGACATTGGGCGTATCATACCAGTGGTGGGGCAGCGCCTTGGTTAACGGCGCCTTACCCCGGAAAAATAGCCGCAAGCGGGCGGCAAGGTGAGCAAAGTTCGGAAAACCAACAATGACTTTGCTCCCTACCCGGAGCGCCTCATGGATGATGAAATCCACCTGCGTCACCTCCTGCATGCTCTGATTAAGAATGACGTAATCGAAAGATTTATCGGGATATTCCACCAAACCGCTTTCGATGTCGCTGTTAAAGACGCTCAGGCCCTTCTTCACGCATTGGTAAACGGCCTCATCGTTAAACTCTATCCCCTGAACCTTGGCATTCTTATCCCGGGCCAGATAGTAGAGCAGATCGCCGCTGCCGCATCCCAGGTCCAGCACACGGGCGCCGGGCTCGATAATTTCATAAATGATTCGATAATCGATGCGCAGGGAATCAGATGTCATAAATCCTTAGTACCTCATAACCGCTATATGTCTTATCCAGAAAATGCCTGACCAGGTCTCTCATTTCCTCCAGCTCCACCAGAAAGGCATCGTGGCCATAAGTAGAGCGAAGCTCGCAATAGGTGGCGTCTATATGCCTCATTTTAAGCTGCCGCACAATATCCTGGGATTGGTAAGAAGGATAAAGCCAATCGGACTTGAATGAAATAACAAGAAGCCGGGTATCCGCCTTTTCCCCCTCCGGGATAAGTTTCCCCCCCGAGAGATCAAAGTAATCCATCGCCTTGGTGATGTAAAGATAGGAATTGGCATCAAAACGTTTCACAAAGGCATCCCCTTTATAGCGCAGATAACCCTCTACCTCGAAATCAGCCGCAAAGTTGAAACCGAAAAGGGCGTTTTTCCGCCGCCGGGAAAACTTCTCTTCCATCGATTTATCGCTCATGTAAGTAATGTGCCCAATCATACGCGCCAGCGCCAGACCTCTCTCCGGCTGGCCATATTCATAATACTCGCCGTCGCGCCAGGCCGGATCGGCCATGATGGATTGCCGCACCACTTCGTTAAAGGCGATTTGCTGCGGCGAATGTTTCAAAGCCGTCGCGATAGGAATAGCGGAACGGACCCTTGCCGGATAAGCGGCGACCCACTGCAACACCTGCATACCCCCCATGGACCCGCCGGCCACGCAGAGCAGTTTGTCAATGCCCAGATAGTCGATTAGATAGCGCTGGGCATTGACCATGTCGGCAATGGTAATACCGGGAAAATTAAGCGCATAGGGACGTCCGGAAGCAGGATTGAGCGAGTAGGGTCCCGTACTCCCTTTGCAGCCACCGATGACATTGGAACAGATGACAAAATACTTATCCGTGTCGAAGGCCTTGCCCGGACCGATCATGGCATCCCACCAGCCCGGGCTTTTATCCTCCTCGTGAAAACCTGCAGCATGAGCATCAGCGGATAGTGCATGGAGGACCAGGATCGCATTGCTTTTATCGCTGTTCAACTCCCCATAAGTTTCATAGGCCAGGGTAAGCGGCCCCAACTGCCCCCCGAATTCCAAAGGCATCTCCTGGGGAGGCTCGGCAAAGGTAAAATATTTTGTTTCTACAATTCCCAGTTTTCCTTCTTTACTCATAGCTTCATCTAACCTTTAGTATTAACAGATCCTGCAACTATTTCTGAAAAAGCCAGGTCGAAAGATAGCGCTCTCCCGTATCGGGCAAGACAGCAACAATGACCTTCCCGGCAGCCGCGGGGCGCTTCGCCACTTCCAAAGCGGCCCACATGGCGGTCCCGCTGGAGATACCCACCAGGATGCCTTCCTCTCGCGCCAGTCGGCGCGCCATCTCACCGGAATCTTCATGGGAAACCTGCATAATCTCGTCAATAACCTCCCGGTTTAATATCCCCGGTACAAAACCGGCTCCGATACCCTGAATCTTATGGATACCGGGCTTACCGCCGGACAAAACGGGAGAATCCGTCGGTTCCAAACCGATTATTTTAACGGCAGGCTTCCGGCTTTTCAATATCTCCCCGACGCCCGTCACGGTCCCCCCCGTGCCGATTCCGGAAATAAAATAGTCCACCTGCCCATCCGTATCGCGCCATATCTCCTCCGCCGTTGTCCGGCGGTGGATTTCCGGGTTGGCAAGGTTGTTGAACTGCTGCGGGATAAAGCTGTTTTTCATTTCCATACCCAGCTCATCGGCCTTTTCCACAGCCCCTCTCATCCCCTTGGCGCCTTCCGTCAACACCAGTTCCGCCCCCATAATCTTGAGCAAATGCCGACGCTCCAGACTCATGGTATCGGGCATCGTCAAAATCAGGCGGTACCCCCTGGCCGCACAAACAAAAGCCAGGGCAACCCCTGTATTGCCGCTGGTCGGCTCGATAATCACCGAATCTTTCGTCAACAAACCTTCCTTTTCTGCGGCTTCGATCATGGCAAGGCCAATCCGGTCCTTCACACTGGAGAGGGGATTAAAGGACTCCAGTTTGACCAGGATAGTCGCCCCCAGACCCGCCGTCATCCTGTTTATTTTCACCAGCGGGGTATTGCCAACGGTCTTGGTAATATCACTGAAAATTCTCGTCATTATAGCCTCCTTTTGCTCATCATTATTTTTTTTCCAACGCCTGGCTTATATCCTCGATAATATCGTCAATGTGTTCGATACCCACTGACAACCTGATAAAGTCCGGCGTTACCCCCGTTTCCAGTTGCTCCGCAGCGGAAAGTTGCTGGTGCGTCGTGGTGGCCGGATGGATGGCCAGTGTCTTAGCATCGCCCACATTGGCCAGATGAGAGACCAGCTCCAGCGCATTGATAAACTTCTGCCCCGCCGCCACCCCGCCCTTGATCCCGAACCCGAGAATAGCTCCAGCGCCCCCGGTGAGGTATTTATCGGCTCTGGCCTTCTCCTGGCTGGAACTTAATCCCGGATAATTGACCCAGCTTACCTGGGGATGTTTTTCCAGAAAGCGGGCTACCGCCAAGGCGTTTTCCGAATGCCGCGGCATCCGTAAATGCAGTGTTTCTATCCCCTGCAAAAAAAGAAAAGCATTAAAAGGCGACATGGCCGGTCCCAGGTCACGAAGGAGCCCTGTCCTCGCTTTGATGATGTAGGCGATATTTCCCAAAGGCTTCAAGGCTTCCACAAACTCCAGGCCGTGATAACTGGGATCGGGAGCGGTAATCAGGGGAAATTTCCCGCCCGTCCAGTCGAACTTGCCGGAATCGACAATCACCCCCCCCAGAGAGGTGCCGTGACCGCCCAAAAATTTAGTTGCCGAATAAACAATAATATCCACGCCAAAATCAAAGGGCCGCACGATGTAGGGAGATACGGTATTATCCAGGACAAAGGGCAGGCCATTCCGGTGCGCCACCTGGGCAATGCCTTCCAGATCGGCGACATCCAGCTTGGGATTACCGATGGACTCACCATATATAGCCTTAGTCCGGGGAGTAATCGCCTTTTGCAGGGCATCCAGATCATTGGATTTGACAAAATTAACTTTGATGCCCAAACGGGGAAAGGTGTAATGGAAGAGATTGTAGGTGCCGCCGTAAAGGTTATCGGCGGACACAATTTCATCACCGGCCTGGGCAATATTAAGCAGCGCCAAGGTAATGGCGGACTGCCCGCTGGACACCGCCAGCCCTCCCACGCCGCCTTCGAGGAGCGCCATCCTTTTTTCCAAGACGTCGTTGGTGGGATTCATCAGGCGGGTATAAATATTGCCGAATTCCTTCAAGGCAAAGAGATTGGCCGCATGATCCGTATCCCTGAACTGGTAGGAAGTGGTCTGATAAATCGGCACGGCGCGCGCGCCCGTCGTCGGATCGGCTTCCTGGCCGCCGTGGAGCGCCAATGACTCCACTCTTAATTTACTGTCTATCCTGCTCATTATTCCCTCCTTTTTCTCTTATGGTATGGGGAATCCGGTATTTACGGCCGCCGCTTTGCGGCAGAGAACCCTCCGTTCCCCACTGTACACGTTCATACGTTGGCCCCGGACAAAACCCAGCAACGTTAAATCCGCTCCGCGAGCCAGCTTAACCGCCTGATTCGTGGGAGCGCCCGATGAAGCCAGGATGGGGATCCGGCAACGAAGCATTTTGGTCACTATCTCCGAGGAAATCCTCCCGCTAGTCAGCGCTACCTGGGAAGTAAAATCAACCTTTTGCAGCAGCCCCTCGCCGATAACCTTATCAATGGCATTATGTCTGCCCAGATCATCCTTGAAAATGGTTGTCCCGGCACTAAACAAGGCAGCGCTATGCACCCCCCCGGTTTGGCGGAATTCCTCTGAACTGGTGATGAAGGTCTTCATCAGGTCGATTAAACTCTCACCGCTCATGGTAAAATTATCGGTCAGGCTAACCCTTTGCACCAGATCGAGTGTATTGTGGAATATTATGCCCTTCCCGCAGCCGGATGTATAAATGCGCTTGAAAAGCATCTCCGGGGGCAAGGTCACGACGGTCTCCACATAGGCTTTCCAGCGCTCCTGATCAATGGCAAGCGATCTTACCGCCGCGGCATCCTCAATAATGCCCGATGTGTAGAGAAAGCCCAGCGCCAGACATTTCAAGTCCGAGGGACTGCACAAGAGAGTCGCCAGTTCCTGACCGTTTAGTTCAATGGTCAGGGGCGCCTCTTCCGTAACCCGGTCTATTTTCTCCTCAACGGCGCCTCCCCGCCAGGATTTGATCGAAAATTCTTCCAACTGGCCTCCGCTTTAGCAACTGTTCAATAATCGATCATCCTTTGTATGCAGACTCCGGCCTGCGCCATGATCTCAGGCGGCACCTGGATTTCAAAGGTCATTTCCTCCAGCGACCAGAGTATCTTTTCCAGCGTCGTGCGTTTCATGTTCGGACAAATGGCAACCTCCGAAACGGGATAAAACAGCTTCTCCGGATTCTCCTTTTTCATGCGGTGGAGGATACCTACCTCCGTGCCGACGATAAATTCCCGCGCCCCGTCCTCCCGGACAAATTTGCTCATTCCCCCAGTAGAAAGCGCGTGATCCGCCAAGGCGATGACCTCGGGGCGGTTTTCCGGATGGACGATGACCTTGGCCTGGGGATGGAGGCGCCGCTGTGCCAACACCGCTTCCGGCAGGATGCGGGCATGGGTGGGGCAAAAGCCCTTCCCCACGATAAACCCGCGTCCCGCCTGGGACGCCACATAATGGGCCAGGTACTTATCGGGGATAAAGATTACTTCTTCATCGGGAGCAAAGGCTTCCCGGACGATTTTCACCGCATTGGAGGAAGTGCAGCAAATATCGCACTCCGCCTTAACGGCCGCCGAAGTATTAACATAGCATAGCACTTTGGCGTCGGGGTGGGCCGCTTTCAGCTTGCGTAGTTGTTCAACGTCGATCATATCCGCCATGGGACAGGCGGAGTTCTTATCCGGCAAAAGTACCGTCTTTTGCGGGGAGAGGATCTTGGCCGTCTCCGCCATGAAATGGACCCCGCAAAAAACAATAATCTCGGCATCCGTTTGGGACGCCTGTACGCTTAACCCCAGTGAATCACCAACATAATCGGCAATATCCTGAACCTCTGGAAGCTGGTAGTTATGGGCCAGGATTACCGCATTCTTCTCTTTTTTTAATTTATTGATTTTTTCCGCTAACTGCATGCAAAACCTCTTCGATAACCCCGCCCCCCAGCACATAGTCGCCGTTATAAAAAACTACGGCCTGGCCGGGAGTGATCGCTTCTTCCGGTTCCGGAAAGGACACTCGCACCTTATCGTCTTCCCAAACCGCCACACAACACGCCGCCGGGCGGCGATAACGGATTTTGGCCTCGACCTCCCGCGGCCAATCATTGGCCAGCAAATGCACCTCCCCGGCCAACAGCCCCGGCGCTTTTAAGGCCCACTTCTCCCCCACGATCAGGCGATTCCCCGGCGCGTCAATGGCCAAGACATAAAGCGGCACGGAATGGGCAATCCCCAAACCGCTTCTCTGGCCGGTGGTGTAATGGACGATGCCCCGGTGCGTACCCAACCTTCGGCCGTCTCGATCGACGATGGGCCCCGGCTCCGCGCCGCCCATATGCCGGGCGACAAAATCTGGGTAAGCATGCTTGCCGACAAAGCAAAGATCCTGGCTTTCCGTCTTTTCCGCCACCGGCAACCCGCTCTTCCTTGCCAATTCCCGCACCATAGCTTTGGTCAGGGGCGCTAAAGGAAAAAGTATCTTCCCCAGGGATTCGCAAGGAATGACATAGAGAAAGTAGGTCTGGTCCTTTTCCTTGTCCCGTGGTCTTTTGAGAAAGAATTTCCCTTTTTCCCGGACAATCGCCGCGTAATGTCCGGTGGCAAGGTAATCGAACCCCAAAGCCTCCGCTTTTGCCAAAAGACTCCCGAATTTTAAATGCCGATTGCAGTCGATGCAGGGGTTAGGTGTCCGGCCCCGGCTGTATTCGGCGATATAACGGCTGATGATTTTCTCATCCATCTCCCGGGAAAAATCAAAAGCGTAGTGGGGCAATTGCAAATGATCGCATACTCTTTTAGCATCAGCAACGGCGTCCAAACCGCAGCAGCGCGACTCCCCGCCGCTTCCGGCGCCCAGGCACATGGTTACGCCTGTCACCGAGTAGCCGACTTCTTTCAGTAAAAAAGCGGCCACGGAAGAATCAACGCCGCCGCTCATCGCTACCATGACTTTCTTTAACATTTAAAGAAACTTAACTTCCCGCTTTTTTATACAACGGCGAGATGGAGCGCAATTTTTCCACAATGTCGGGCAACATTTCGAGAACGTCATCAATATCCTCCAGAGACGTCGATCTCCCCAGGGAAAAGCGGAGAGCGCCGTGAGCAAGCTCGGGGGCGAGTCCGATGGACTTAAGCACGTGCGACGGCTCCATACTGGCCGAAGAGCAAGCTGATCCTGAAGAACAGGCAACGCCGTTCATATCCAGCCGTAGAATCAGCGCCTCTCCTTCAATATAGCCAACGCATATGTTAGCATTGTTCGGCAGACGCCGGACGGGGTGCCCATTCAAACTGGTGTGCTCGATCCCTTCCAGGACACCCTTGATGAAGCGATCTCGCAGGCTGGTGAGCCTCGCCACCTCCTCAGGCATACTTTTTTCCGCTAGCTCCACGGCCTTGGCAAAGCCGACAATCCCCGGCACATTCTGTGTGGAAGCCCGGTGTCCCCTCTCCTGCTCGCCGCCGTGCAGAAACGATGTTATCTTGGCGCCTTTTTTGATGTAGAGGATGCCCACGCCTTTAGGCCCATAGAGTTTATGGGCTGAGGCGCTTAAAAACGTCACCCCCAGGTCAACAACATTAATCGGGAGATGACCAAAGGTCTGAACCGCATCGGTGTGTAAAGGGATCTCCCGCTCGGAGGCGATGCGCCCGATCTCCGCCAGCGGCTGGATTGCCCCGATCTCATTATTGGCATGCATCACGGAAATCAGAATCGTTTTCTCCGTGATCGCCTGCCGCAGGGTTTCCGGATTCACGATCCCCTGCTCATCCACGGGCAGATAGGTCACACGGAACCCTTTTCTTTCCAGGTAATGACAGGTCTCAAGGATGGCATGGTGCTCGATAACCGTGGTTATTATGTGGTCACCTTTATCACGCAAAGCCAAGGCGCCTCCTATCAGTGCATAATTATCGCTTTCCGTGCCGCCACTGGTAAAAACAATTTCTTCCGGCAAGGCGCCGATAAACGCTGCCACTCTCTCCCGGGCTTCTTCCATCGCCCGCCTCGCCTCCTGACCAAAGGTGTGCAGGCTGGAAGGATTGCCGAATATCTCGCTGAAGTACGGCAGCATAGCGGCGACAACCTCCGGGTCCGTCGGCGTGGTGGCGGCATGATCAAGGTAAAGGCGTTTCATAATTCATCCTGTAATTTATCGGCCCAGGGCCGTTTTTAACATCAAATATTTTGCGAAAAAGCGGCGGCAGCTTTCTCCTGATTCATTTTAACCAGTTGCTCCAAGGTAAAGGCGCTGAGCGTCTCGGCAATCTTACTACCCAGAAATACCCAGATGTCGCGGCTTGCGCACACGGCCACCCGCGGACAGGCGGTTACATCCCGGATACAATCCACCAGCCCCCCATCCCCTTCCAAGACCTCGACAATCTCCCTGATATTGATCTCCGTGGGGGGACGGGCCAAGGCATAACCGCCGCGCACGCCACGGCTGGCCTGGAGCAGGCCCGCACCTTTTAAGGGGATGGTAATCTGGCTTAAATATTTTTCCGACATGCCTTCGCCTTTGGCAATATCCTTCAAGTAGGCATAGCCATTACCATAATTATACGCTAAAGCAAGCATCAATCTGACGCCATACTGGGAGCGCGCGGAAAGTCTCATAATAACGGCATCTTTCTCAATTACTACTATTATTAGTGTTTCAGTAGTAATTAAAGCATCAGTTAATTTCTGTCAAGGGGAAAACAGGCAGGTTTCCAGCAATCATGTGCTAACCAGCGAGTAAATTTGCTTGTCTGATAAATTGCACTTCCTCCTTATTGACTGCCAAAACGACTCCCAACATCTGCGGAGCTTGGGTGCAGAACTGGTGCCACGGCAGACCTTTATAAGAACCATAGCCGCCGCCCTGGAGCAGACAACACAGCAGGGGGACTGGGGAAACTGGTTGGGGGGCAATGACCGACACGTGGACCGCGACGATCAACAATCAGATTAACTTCAGAAACAAGGAAAAGGGTGAGAACCGCTTCTGCCGTCTTGTCTTTTGACTGGAGTCGCATCATTAAATACTTGGTCCATAAGGGTGATAATCACCACGAAGACCCTGTGTTTCCTAAAACGTTAACATCCAGTAGAATGGACTCAATACGCGCGAAGCAGTATCTCCCCGCCTCTTTCCTACGACAGATTATCCTTTGTGTCAAGAGATTGCTGTCCCGCCTCGCCGCTCCGCTTACTTACCTTCATCAAGGCATAAGGGTGCGCAGGATGTCCTCTTTGCCGATAATGCCGACCAGTTTGTCCTGATCCAAAACAGGCAACGTATGCACTTGATGTTTGACCATCAGGGTGGCAATGTCTTCCAGGCTTGCTTCCAACCCAACCGTAAAAGGGGCGGAAGTCATGGCTTCAGACACCTTAAGGGCGGCCATTTTCTGCACTTCCTTATCGATATTTTGTTGCGATGACAGGGGGATAACGCTGCCCAAGAGCAGAAAAAAAGAGGGGAGAGGAATTTTCTTCTGCTGAGATATGAGATCGGACTGACATATCATCCCCTGCAATCGCCCCGCTTTATCCACCACGGGAAGGCCGTTTACGTGATTATCAAGCAATACTTTGGCTGCCTGTAGAATCTCCGTGTCGGGAAAAACCGTAATAACTTTTTTAGTCATGATATCTTTGGCCTTGAGCATATAACACCCCTTCATGTTGTTGGGACTGCGGCAGGATGCTTGACGGTGGCGGGGCCTTAGCCCCGTCGATTGTGCCGCCCCGGCGTGGGTCCCTCTATCCACTGCCTGATGCGGTTAGCATCACTGAAACGGGCCAATTTACCCTGTGCATCGAGCAGCACGATCAATAACGGCCGTTGTCCCACATTGGCCTGCATCACTAAACAATGACCAGCTTCATCAATATAGCCGGTTTTCGAGAGACCGATCTGCCAGCGGGAACTGCGAATTAAACGATTGCTGTTGCAGAAGCCCAGCTTACGCCGACCGCAATTGATCGCCGTTGCTTCGCGGGTGGTGAATTCCCGGATAAGGTGATAGCTGTAGGCGGCATCAACCATTTGCACTAAGTCACGGGCAGAAGAAACGTTGCCGCTGGAAAGTCCGGCGGGGTCCTCAAAATGAGTCTCCGTAAGCCCCAGGGAGCGGGCTTTGGCATTCATCGCCGTAACAAAACTATTGAGACCGCCCGGATAATTCCGCCCTAAAGCATGCGCCGCGCGGTTTTCGGAAGCCATCAAGGCCAGCAGCAGGGCCTCCCCGCGTGTGAGGCGTGTCCCCACCGGTAAGTGGGAACTGCTGTGACGCAAGGTATCCACATCGCTGGCTTCGATGGTAAGCGACTTCAGAAGGCTCATCCGAGTATCCAGCACAACCATCGCCGTCATGAGTTTGGTGATGGAGGCAATGGGCAAAACCGCTGCTACTTGTTTCTGTAACAGCAATTCCCCCGTCAACTGGTCCTTAACTAAAACGGAGGCGGAACTGAACACAGGCTTCCGGTTATCACGGACGAAGTCCGAAGGTCCCGCACCCCGGGAAGCATAGGAGGATCGCAAGAATTCTGCGGCCAACGGGGACGTCGCCGACGCAGCCACGACAAAAACAACTCCCAGAATTGCGATACCAATTTTACCCATCAGGTTCTCTCAGCTTTGGGAAATATCTCTAAGTTTTTACCCCGCCACGCTATCTCGCTTCGTAATATAATCAATGCCATTCGCCCGGAAAAGTGCGCGAAGTATAGGGTAAGCTTCCGGGGATGTCAACATTATCTTCATGTTCAAGTAAGCCGCTACGCGGCAGATTTCAATAATGTCCTTTATATCATCATAAAACCACCCCGTCACCCACAAACACCACCGGCTGACGCCACTCTCTTTTTGCATTATACTCTCTTTTTGGAAGCAATGGGCTTCCGATCTTATCAACCCCCATTGAAAAGGAGAGAGCTATGCAAAAGTACTGGTGGCGCCAAACCGAAAATCTGGTGACACCATACTGGTTTCCGAAAATTAACTGGTATGGTGTCCCCAGATTTCAGCCAGGTTCACTTTTTTTTAGCGTCTTTGCAGGCGAACGGTCTCGCTCGCCTTAAAGAAAGTGCTCGGCCACTCCAACCTTCCACCGCTTCACCTTCAAAAAAAGATATTTGCTTATATTAAGACCCCCATCCACACCGGGCTCGTCCAACTACAGGATAAGATCGTGGATCGCTGCGCTCTCACAATCTATCCTTATTCGTTGTGGGGCATTTTATGATTCATTATTTATATAGCATATTCCCATATTCTAAATCCTTACGATTACGTTGGAAATATTCTGCCGGCTTTAGACCCACTCGTACTTTGATTGTGTTTAATGGCAAGTTATCCATTGAGGGCCTTCTATGGGCTTGGATTTTGTTCTTTGTAAGAACTGCCACGAGAACATCGGCGGCTTCGGAAGAACGGTCTTCTTGTGGCCTTGCCCCGACGTTAGTCTCTACCGTGATACCGTCAAAGAACATGGTGGCATCGAGGAATCGTTTCATTCCTGGGAGTACGTTCCACTTAGCCTTGTCCAAAATATATGCAATTTGTCCTGCGGATCTCCAGGGCTCCGACTCAGCCAAACTTTCTATGATCACATTAATGCCTTGTAGATGCTCCAATTCTTTTGCGGCCTGCCTCTGTTCTATGACTCGTGGGGCAAGTTCTGTTTCCAGGTGCAACCGCTCAAGACGCTCTGATTCAGCTTTTTCATTGGCTATAGCTATCCCCTCCTTGGCTTTTTCGGCATCTGCTTTTAGCAATTCGGCCTGGGTTTTAAGAGAAGCAATTTCTATATCTGATTCTTGTTTATCCTTTTCGGATTGCTTTTTTATTAATTCGATTTGCAAATCTTTGCCTTTAAGATCGCGTGTGAGTTGTTCGTCTTTTGCCCTAATTAATTCTCCACTTTTTCGGCTGCTCAAAACAGAAAAAACACCTATCAGAAGAGCTATTATTCCAGCTAATACAAGGAGACCCAGCGTGACCCCATTTAATAAGTTGTATGTCCTTTCTACATCGGGAATGTTTGTTGACATTACATCCTCCCCAGAAAGCTCTGATATTCTATTCTATGCCTGTATTGCCTTCATCTTTCTCTGTGCATTGCTTCTTCTTATCCTTGATTTCTACGTGTTCGCCAAAACTTTTATAGACTATTTCAAACAACGATAGGGTCAGCGGGCCGCGTCCCGCGGCTCCGCTGTAGTGAATTGTTAACATTTTTATTCAATGAGGAGGGTTTTCGACATGAATATATTGCCAAGCATGACAGATAATGAATGGTTCAGCCACCAAATCCAATTGCAGGCCGATCTTCGGAACCAGATATTAAAAAAACCATGTAATGGGGAATACGCAAAACAAAAGGTACTTGATCCTTTGGGTCAAGAATTTCCATTTCAATGTAGTTGTGGTGTGATACATTTATTTTCGTACACCGAAACTCCAGAAGGTCAGAGAGTTCTGACGGTGAAGTGATTTTATGGCAAAACATCGAAAGAAATTCAATTTCGCGGGGCTGAATGTTGGGATGAATAATAACGCTGTATTGGTGAGCCATGATGTTTTTTGACCTCCGTTATGTTTTTGCTTCTCTTATGTTAACGTGACGCATGAGCGGCGTGGCGGCTGTGTGCCGCGTCCGCCTCTATGAGATTGTTATGAAAATTTTTGTTTTAATTGGCATACGCATTATGGTGGTCACTGTGTGGGCAAACCCAGTATCCATTATCAAGGATTTGCATTTGCGTTTTTTGTCCTTCGCTCCTACATGCAGGGCAAATACGGTCGTTAAGGTTACTTTTATGAATGAGTCCACGTTTCGGGTCAGAAATATAACCAGAGAAGTTAGACTGTTTGTTTAACTTGCGATATAGGAGGATTGTATATGATAGGACAAATAGCAATATGGCAAATAATATTAGCGATAGTCTTGCCCATAATAGTGAATTTTCTTTTGTTCCGAATGATGGGGGGATCATGGTCGCCGCAAGAGCTGACAGCACACCAATTAGGGATATTAATAGGGATGGGAGATATTTTTTTAGTTCTCGCCATATGTCTTCCATTGCGGCACCTATATTAATTTTTATTTTTTTGTTGCTTCATAACAGCGAGCATCAGCGGGAGCCAGCCTTTTGGCGATCCGCTGGATGCCTTGGTTATGCAGGTTTTAACATTTTAGCACGCTTGCATCAAGGAACACCTCATGCACGCCATGGGGCAGTTTTCCAGGCGCAAGACCTAGCGCCGCATGAAGCAACTGGATTGCACCTTGCCATTCCAGTTTTGCGCCGGGACCACCCACATCGGCAGCATTGATGAAATAGAGAAAGACCAGATGACTAGGTAGCTGGTTCAGTTCGCGGAACAAATAGTGATGTGCCAACCGATTTGCGTATTGGTAGAAAATTCCTGACCACTCAGCGGTGGCCTTCGGAGCATAGAATCGCCTGGCTTCAGCAAGACTTTGTTTAATAAGTTCAAGGGAATTCATGCTTGCTTTGGTTCCAGGTGATGCCGCCTCTGCTATATGGGCCTTGGCCTCCACAAAGATTAGTTCGCCTGAAGTAGTTCTGGCCAAAGCATCCCAGACCGGGCCTCGATTTGGCCAGAACTCTCTTAATTTGCGACGACTTAATGACTGAACACCAAGCCGTCGCAATGCCTCCATGTCACGATATTCTTTGAACTGATCGGCGCGAAGAGGAGAGGCCCAGTCTATATTGTCATTTGGGGACAAACCAAGAACTTCCTGAAACGCAGAATTAATAATTGTGCTGTATCGGTTAATGGCTATCTGAAGCCAACGCTGACTTCCGGCGGCAGCAAATTCATCCATTGTTCGCCCTCCGATCTGATGATTTTCTTTTGGCATAACGCATTTCTCACCTGCTGGTGTGGAGCGCAGCGGAACACCAGTCAGGTGCAGAAAAATGTTAGGCATTATTTGCATTTTCCTTTTTTAGTTCCCTATTCTTTAACGATATGATTAACTTGCCCAAATATTTTTTCAAAATTTGAATCTGACACGGGTTTTATTGTATCGACTAAGTCCGAAAACATTGCATGCCATTTTAAAAAATGCTCCTCAAATTCAAGAACAACAACGGTATGGTCAATAGACTCAAATTCTGGAGTATTCTCACTACCAATCTTAACACATATGCCACCAAACCCTATTCCACTTTTGCTAATTGATATTAGGTCACCAGCGAAATACAACAAAGATGTCATCCGCATTGATTGGTTGTCTTCAGGTTTTGGAGAACCAAAAGCTGTATGGGCAAATATTTTATTACGGTATTTTATAAATTTTTGAACTTCGTTTTTTCGACGTTTCACCAAATCTTCCTTTGGTGGAAGCCTTGAAGCACCGACCTTGGTAGCAATGTCATATAATTTTTCATATTCCTCTTTCAAAATATTCTTTAAATTCAAAGCAAAAAGAATAAATGACCCAATGCGCCAAACCTCTCTTCTAGAAAATAAGTTAAAAGTGGCTTGGTCCTTTATAGGGAATTCATCAATGATTTCTTTATTTTCTAAATAGTCTTTATCGTAATTTTTTAAAATCTCTTTCAAAATCCCTAATACAGAATCAATAGCCATGAGAGTGTTAAGGTCTGGTATAGATATACGTTTGCTATCTTTTGTGTATATGGTTAAGCTCCCAACTTTTCTGAAAGACAAATCAAACATTTAGCCCCCTATCAATTTAATTCTAATTTATATTGGCTAACAGCCAAAAATAACCCTCGCCGGGCATAAGACGAGCTGGAAGCCGCAGTCCGATTCCCGGCGTCGGGTTGATTATCTGGTTATGCCATTCATTTGCTTATCAATGCCTCGATGATTACCCACAGCACGATTCCGGTCAGGATGAACACAATGATTCCGAAATTCTTCCAGAAGGACAATTGCTTCTTGAGTTCATCCACCTGCTTATTGAGATCCTTAGCCTGCTGGTGGTGATGCTCCGCGAGCGCGCGGATAAAATATTCTGCATCATAGCTATGGATGTCCGGGGGGGATAAGTAATTGTAGCATGAAGAGTAGATCATATGGACAGTGTCACCTCGGAGTCGCCAAGGAATGGCGTACCAATCCCACAACTGAATTGCGTAATACTGTCGGTTCTCCTTTTCGAAAAATTCATCATTCAAGTCGGATTGCCAGTCGGCAAGCTTGATCGGAACGCCATTTTCCACCATGATCTTCTCGATTATTGTGATTTCTTCGTAATACTGCGCTTCAATTTCGTCGTTTCCAGATGGTATGCCTTTACGTAAAGATCCGTCTTCCCCATCGAGGAAGTACGAACCGGGGCAGACATCGCGCAACGGGAAGTCGGAAACGGTCAGTCGTAACTCCCCGTCGGGGAGGCGTCGGATTGCCTCTTCAATCACGAAAGCGAGGTCTCTCATATTTAGATCAGTCTTTTTATTCTTTGTCATAACGAAAAGCTGAGCCGGAGCAGCCCAGCGGGCTGCGATCGGCTCTAGCGACGGGTTAGAGCTCCTCATCTTCTCTTCTTCGAAATGATTCAAGTTCCCACTGTGCCAGAGAGTGACCTTCCGCGCTGGCAAGTTTTTTCAATGCTGCTATAGCTTGTAAATACTCATCAACAGAGTCACTACTTGTCCAGTTGTAATTTATGCCAGCGATGTCTCTGATGATCCCGTCAATGGGGCAATGAGGAGGCTCAGGACAAAACCCAGCTGTCCAGAGGTATTTCAAATGAACATTAATGAGCTTTTGAGTAACACCAATCCTGAATCTGCCCTGGTGCAGGTAGCGCGATAATTTCCTTGAAAGTTCCGAAGAAGCATCGGCAATGAAAGCAATATGTTCATCTTCAGAAACTTCTTTTTGAGAATACCTAGCCTCCACGGCAGCCAAATGCTCCCGTAAAACTCTTTTTGCTTTGCTTCTTTGAAATACCTTTGTAGCTTTGTTGTAAATGGGATACTTGTCGTCGCGCGTAGACAAAGCGGCTTTGAGAGTAAGAATACCTAGCTCATAAGATAGAAACCTTTTCTTATCTTTTTCTTCCATCTTCTTTTATCCTTGCTCTAACGGTAAGGTCAGCGGCGCTCCTGGGCGTCCGCTGGAGTGACTGGTTGGAAAGTCTTTTATTATTATGGATGTATCGCATATTCTATTTCATAATGGCAATGAGTACACTTTAGAGCAGAAACCCAATTAGAAGAGCCAGAAATCATTCTAACAATTTTACCATCTACCAAATGTATTAATTTTTGTTCAGAGTCAAAACAGTGTGGGCAGTATGGGTGTTTGTCAGTCTTAAGCCATAAAATGTTAGCATGGAAAACTGTTTCGGGAGGTGATTTGCTTGCTTGACCCATTTGATTTAACTTGGATAGAATTTTTACAACTTTTATATAGGTATATAGACAACATAGGACAACAAGGAAGGTGGTTGCCCATAGTGGGACTGGTGTATTCATGTATTGAATTAAAAAACCTAATGTTCCAGTCACCCAAGCAATTAAGGTTGATAAGCCAAAAATGCCTACCAGAATTGCTACAATTATATTCTTCATTAAGGAAGCGAAGAATTTTAACATGGATTCTATTAACGAAGATAACTTGGTTGTCATTTTTTATTTTTCTTTTCCAACGGCACGCATCAGCCGGCGCGCCCAGGAGGAAACAATGAAACGTAAACCGTGTATTCGCGGTCGGCTGCATGCGTTTGTTGTGCATAGCTTTTTATGTGCTTTTTTTGGTTATGCCCGCTGCCGGATATTTCTTTTGCATTATTGTGATCGCTTCATTTCTTATATTTTCCATGTCTTGCGCGGTAAGTATTCCAGGCGGAGCACTCCTAAGAAGCCGATCAACAACTTGTTCCAAAACTGTGAGGCGAAACTCGTTGTTAATGAGAGAATCAGTGATGTCTATACCTCCGATATTAATACCCATAATTTATTACCTCTTTGTAGTGGCGGTTGGAAGATTCAACTCAGACCTGACTTCCCCCACTTTATAGTATTTTTCATAAAGCCATGTGGCAAGAAGCGAAGAACCGAGACCCAAGATAAATGCTAAAAGAACGGAAAGAACAAAACGTGATGTCTTCGCCCACCACGGAGGGATGTAAGATATGCGCCATGTAATGTTTTGGCAGTCATCACATTTAATTACAGCACCAACAGCTATATCAGTAATTCTCATGTCTTTTAGGCATTTTGGACATGGAAGAATATATTCTTTTATTTCTTTGACCTCTAACCGTGGGCCATTAACTATGGATGGATTGTTTGCCATTTTTTATTTATTCATCATATTGCACAACGCCCGGCATAAGGCGCGGCGGCTTTTTGCCGTCGCTCTTAATGCCGTTGTTATGTGATTCTATGATTCAGTGATAAAGTTCTAAATCCTATAATGAGCTCTCCCGTCCCATTCAACTTCGCCTGTCTTTTTTCGGTATTGTAAAACATTACGAACATTTCTTTTCCATTTAGGGATATCAGACGATGGAGATTGAGGTTGAAAGTCTTCTGCGTCAAGGGAGAGATTATCTTGGACAATTTCGTAAATAGTTTCTAAGTTTGTCCAAGCACTTTTTATCATGTTCTCGTTGAGGCATAGCCAAATTTCAGGCAAATGAGTCATAGCTTTCTCCATAGATTCATCAAGAGTCTACTATATTATTGCTTCCATAGAGATACTGCTGACAGCGTGGACATCATATCTGCTATTGCAATATTGTAGGCGTCTTGAGAAACAGCTTTGGCCGTTGCATAGCCCCACATGTTCGAGCGGTGTGCATTCCCTTCAGCGTTCCAATTTCCGATTAAATTGCTTTTGGGATCTATCAATTTTATACGAAACTTCGTCGAGGCATTCCAATTTCCAAGAGTAAAAAATGAGCGATGCTCTATAATATCAATATGCAAATTATAAAGGGAACGATTTCCAGTTATTTTTTCCGGAGATAAAGCGCTCAATATTTGCCCTTTTATTGCTTGGATTAATTCATCTGAATTTTCTTTTTCCGCACGCAAATCATTTACCTGTATACGTACAAGGTCACCTGGCATACCCGATAAACTATATTGTGTTCCAACAGGTTGTGGTGTGTACTGTTTTGTCTGTGCACATCCGTCGAGGACTATAATCAAGAGAAAAAGGAATGTAACGAGTGGAAAGTGTTTTTTCATAGCTACCTCCGTATTTTTTGCTACATAACGCAAAGATAACCCGCCGGGGCCACGGTCCCGGCCATAACCCCCGCCTGGAATTCCCCGGTCGGGTTGATTAAATTGTTAGGAGATCTTCACAGTGAAGATTGCTGCGATCTCAAGCAGGTTGTCACGAATCAGCGCTGCCTTGGCGCCGTGGTGTGCTTCTCTGTGATGATTTGGACAAACCGCTGCCCCGTTCGAGATCACGTCTTTGCCACCCTTAGAAAGCGGTACGATATGGTGAGTTTCGAGAAAGACTTCGCCCAGTGTAGTGGCGAAACCCGGCTTACCGCAATATTCACACCGACCTTTAGCGCGGGCCAAAACCGCGGCACGGACAGCCGCACTTCGGATGAACGCCTTCCCGTGTACATCCACTTGCTCCGGATCGGGCGTTGAGGGTAAATCAACGTCGAACTGGTCTACTGACTTAACATCAGCTCCTCCACGGACTAGAATGCACTGGCCAGTAGTCGCGTTGTATGACCCGATAGCCCAAGGAATCGGATCAAGGTGGCGATGCTTGACGATCGAAGACTTTGCCTTAGGATCATCAGAATCACGCATTTCACCATCATTGATAATGACGCGCACCTTCAAACTATTGCGAACTGCAACCTGGATGGCTTCATCCATCTTTTCAGCACGCTTGATCCATAAAGCCTTTGCCCCGTTCGTCACAAGTTGCTTGCTGGTCTCTCGCATATTGGTAGTGATGGAAATAACGCCACCCTGCTCATCTACGTTTGCATACCAGAGGTTTAGCACAATAACTTTTCCTGGCTCGACAAAAGACCATTCATAGCAGTACTTCGGATTGGCTGCCGCCCATTTGGATCCACGCTTGTAGTTGCTCCAGTCTGACACATCGACACCGGCAGCGCTAATCAAGTCAATAACGCGATTCTTTCCTGTCGGCAGCAGATCATCCTTTAGTGTCATGCCAATATAGCCTCCTTTGGGGGTCTAACGTATAAAAGTTTTTACGGCGCGGAGCCGACGTAAAAACTTAGTTGAACAAACCCTCTTGTGCGGCTTGCCCATCTTTGGAATTTTAATCATCGTAGGTATTGATTTGAAAGATACTATGGGAAAATTTTGCCACGAAATCAAGAACTAAATCGCAGATACTGGAAACTATAGGGCCATATTGGATGTGGATCATGGTGAATATCGTGGTATTTAAATGGGCGGGAGGGGTAAAATACGCCCTTCGAGCGCAGGAGTAGGAGAGCAAAAACCCGATGGGCTCGCTATGCCATGATCGAAACAACGGTTTGTAAGGAGGATTCACGCAAATCAATGTCATGGCGGCGCCCTCCATCTGCGCGGAAGCGCCATGATCAGGATGAGGCGCCCTTCATGACAAAGAGGACAGAGGAAGGCCGATTGGTCCCTTGCCGCGGTTGAATCGCCATGCGAAGTCGGGGATTCAACCGTTGCGTTTTCAGTATTTTTTGTCAGTTCCCACTGGATCTGTTCCCGGAGGCAGCGGTTTCGGGGGCTGAGAAAGCCATAATAGCGCACTTTGTGAAAACCTCGGGGAAGAACATGCTGAAGAAAGCGACGGATGAACTCCGAAGTCTCAAGAGTCATGGTTTTCCAGCAACACTCACGGGAATCTTTATAGCGGAACGTTACCTTTCCCTGTTCTGCAGCGAGTATCCGGCTGTTGGCAATGGCGGTTTGGTGGACATACCGGGCGAGATAGGTCAGTGTTTTATCGGCGGCATGGTAACAGGGCTTGCAGTAGACCACCCAGCGGTTTTTCCAGATTGACGCGGGGAAGTCAATCCCGGGGAGTTTCCGGCGTGCTAAGGCAATGAAAGTGGCACGGTATATATCCGACAAAGCGTATACCGGAACGAGATAGTCCTTCCGGGCCGCAATCCAGTAGCGATTGTCGTTGGAAAGGCCCCCTGCCGGTATGAGGCAGTGGACATGGGGATGATAGACCATTGCCCGTGTCCAGGTCTGCAGGACGGAAAGCATGCCGATCTTCCCTCCCACATAGCGGGGGTCTGAAGCCAGTTTCATGAGAGAAAGGGCGGCGGCTTCAATAAGGAGGGCATAACAGATTCTCTGGTGAGACCGGATGAGCTCATGCAGTTCTCTGGGTACGGTAAAGACAGCATGAAAATAGGAAACCGGCAGTTGCTCCTGCCGCCTTTTTTCCAGCCATGCCTTTCTCTCGGGTTCATGGCAGCCAGGGCAACTTCGGTTTTTGCAGGAATGATAGGAATAACGCAGGTGTTCACAGTGGCTGCACTTGAAGATATGACCTCCCATGGCTTCGGTACGGCAGTCTATAATATCCTGCATTGTCCGCCTGTGACTGGGCGGCATGGCGTGGCCATACTGGTCGCGGTACTGAGGACCGTAGGACCGGATAACATCCGCTACCCCTGGCATGTTCGTGTTACAGATCGGCCATGAGGTGGTTCACGGCTTCGGCGAGGGTATGGAAACTCTTTTCTGTCAGGTGGGTGTAAACGGCTGTCGTTTGAGGGCTGCTATGCCCCAGGAGTTCCTGGATCACGCGCAGGTTTACGCCTCGTTCCAGCAAATGTGTTGCGTAGGAATGCCTCAGCGTATGGATCGAAGCCTCTTTTTTGATTCCGCTTTCCTGTACAACAATCTTAAAGGTTTTTTGCAGAGAGCTGGCGGAAAGAGGTTCACTGCTATTGTGATTGGGAAAAAGATAGGGTTCAGGTCGGTACCTGATCCAATAAGCGCGCAGCAGTTCCAGCAATCGCTGCGGAAGGGGAACATACCGGTCCTTTCCCCCTTTGCCGTTGCGGACCCGAACCAGCATCCTCGTACTGTCAATATCCTGCACCTTCAGTTGCTGCCCTTCGGAAAGACGGAGACCGCAGGCGTAGATAATGGTCAGGGCCATGCGAATGACAGGGTTTTGAATAAGGAAAAGAATGTGTTTCACTTCATCGGAACTGAGGATCACCGGAAGCTTAGTCCTCTTTTTAGGACGGACGAGATCAAAGATGAGCCATTCCCGTTTGATGGTTCTCTCGAAGAAAAACTTGATGCCGGACAGGTGGATTCTGAGGGTGCTTCTCGCAACACCTTTATCCTTTACAAGGTAGAGAAAATAGGAACGTAGTTCTTCCTGGGTAATGTCTTCCGGCGAACGGTGGTAATGTCTGGCAAGGCCTCTGACGGCGCCAAGGTAGGCGGTTTGCGTCTTTGCCGAGTACCCATGCAGCTGCATGTCCTCGATCATTCGTTGTCTGATTGGGCTGATTCTCTTCATTGCCTGCTCCTTTCATGGTGGGGTAGTGGGTCCCGCCGTTAACGGACCCCGAAAGGAGTATGCGGTACGTGGCGAATAAGCAAAATAAAAAAGCAGCGCCTCAGCACTGCTTCATGTAGCTACTGTAGTTACCGCGAGAGCGGTTTCGTTCAATCGCGGCGCTGACCCGCGAGCACGGCGGATGGGAGCAGGCTTGCCTGCGGACATCCGACGAGCGCAGTCG
>JBAQLR010000149.1:0-26358 GCA_049302035.1 Syntrophales bacterium | reverse complement strand
GCTTTCTTCCGCCTCCAGAAATGCCCCTGTCAAATTGGGGCGGGTTTCGTCCTGGGAAATGGCAAAAAAAGATTTGCCTATCAAATCTAACAAAATACCCTTTTCAAGCGGGCACAGCGACAGCTCGGAATTTTCTTCTCCTATACTGGGAAACTCTTCGGCAGGTATCCCAGAAATGCGATAAACCGCTTTCTGGCAGGAGACGACCAGGGTATTACCTTCGTTTCTCTTGACATGCACTATCCCTTCAGGAATTTCACGAATCATTTCATATAGTTTTTTTGCAGAGACGGTGATTTCCCCTCCTGAAAGCACTTCTGCCCCGTAATTGGCCACAAGGGTGGTCTCCACATCTGTCGCAATAATAGTCAGACGATTTTCTTTTATCCTCAGCAAGACGTTATTGAGAATTGGTTGGGTGGTTTTCTTTTCCACAATCCCCAAGGTTTTTCTGATTCCCGCCAAGAGGGTATTTCTTGGTATATGAAAATCCATAAGTCCATTACTCCTTTCTTAAAAGCTTTTTTTAAAAATATTAAAATAGTAGTATTAGAATGGTGTGTTGAAATAATGTAATATCATATAATACTGTTGTATATTAGCACCTTCTCATAAATTATAGTGTTTACATCCTGTGACTTTATAATGTTTATGGATGCAGTTAATTGTTGATAAATAGAGATTCACCCTTCAAATATTATTATTGAGAGCCACCCTTTTGTTGGAGCGTAACTTCAATTTTTTGTACCATGTTCTTGATGGTTTCATTTGTGTCGATGAGCTTTTTTATCTTGTTACAAGAATAAATAACGGTGGAATGATCACGTCCGCCAATTTTCAGGCCTATATCGGGAAAGGAGGCGTGTGTAAATTTACGTGCCAGATACATGGCTATTTGCCGTGCCGTGGCTAAATTTTTATTTTTTTTTGCGGAATTTATTTCATGTAATTTGATGCCGAAATTATGGGCCACGATTTTCACTATTTCTTCCACATTGATCATACCCTTTTCATTCGTAATAATCTTTTTTAAGACCTCCTGTACGAGGTTCATATTGATTTCTCGTCCTGTCAGGGAAGCGTAGGCGGCAATCCTGATGAGATAACCCTCCAATTCGCGGATATTAGATTCGGAACAAGAGGCAATATAAAGTGCCACATTACTAGGTAGCTGGATGTTATTTTCCTGGGCCTTTTTTTCCACAATAGCCAACTTGGTTTCGATTTCCGGCGGTTGTATATCGGCGATTAAACCCCATTCGAAGCGGGACCGCAATCTTCCTTCCAAGTTAGGAATGTCTTTAGGAAATTTATCACTTGTGACGACAATTTGCTTGCCAGAATCATGGAGGGTATTGAAGGTGTGAAAAAATTCCTCCTGGGTTCTTTCCTTACCGGCGATAAATTGAATATCATCGATTAACAGGCATTCTATGTACCGGAATTTTTCACGAAATTTAGGCATTTTATCATAGCGGATGGAGTTTACCAGTTCATTCATAAATGCTTCTGCGGAAACGTAAAGGACGTTCAGGTGAGGATGAAGATTAATAATTTTCATGCCAATAGCATTAAGTAAATGTGTTTTTCCAAGTCCGACACCCCCATAAATAAAGAGAGGATTATAATTTTTCGCCGGTTTCTCTGAAACTGCTACCGAAGCGGCGTGGGCAAACTGGTTGCTGGTGCCGACGATAAACCTATCAAAGGTGTATTGCTGGTTCAAAGAGGTATTGATCCGGTGTTTAACGTTTTTCAGCGGTTTTTCCTCATCGCCTGGCTTGACATTAACTTTGGGCAATGTTGCCAGGGACTCCGCCGGTTCTGTATGCAGCACAAAACGAATTTGCACGACCATGCCTACCAGAAAAGAAAAAGCATCTTTGATAAGTGTAGTGTAGTTTTCTTCCAGCCAATCTTTAAAAAATCTATTTGGCACGGACAAGACTACGGAATTATCCTGCAAGGATGTAATTCTGATAGGCTTAATCCACGTATCAAAATTTTGTTGGCTTACTTTATCTTTAATAATATTAAGGCATTTTTGCCAGATAACATCCATTTACCAACACCCTGTCAATAAGCTATAAACATCACAAGTCAAACTGGATCGTTTATTATAATATTGCCACGTTTTTACATGAGAAGATTGATAAGGCGATTTAATTCTTCGTCCCCAGAAAAAACAATTTCAATTGCACCTCGTTTATTACTGTAACGGATGCGGACCTTTGTCAACATCCTGGCGGCCAGACTCTTTTCAAGTTCTGTGATATGCGAAAAGCGGGCAGGGACTGCTTTTTTGACCGGCGCGCTCATTTGAGTTTTGACAAGGCGTTCCGTTTCTCTAACATTCAATCCCTTCCGTACAATCAGCGTCATAAGTTCCAGTTGTTGGTCAGCTTCGTGCAACGTCAACAGAGACCTTGCGTGTCCGGGAGTTATTTTCTTTTCTATCACGGCAGCCTGAACTGCCTCGGGAAGTTTAAGAAGGCGTAGCGTATTGGCGATTGTAGAGCGATCCTTACCCACCCGTGCCGATATTTCTTCCTGGGAAAGGCCGAACTGATCCGTCAGGGTCTGGTACGCATGGGCTTCTTCCACCGCGTTGAGCTCTTCCCGCTGCACGTTTTCCACCAGCGATAACTCCGCTACTTCCTGATCTGCCGCTTCTCTGATAATAATTGGCACGTCCCGCAAGCCACCTGCCTGGGCAGCCCGCCACCTTCGTTCACCGGCGATGATTTCATAACCCTTGTCCGTCTTTCGTACCACGATCGGCTGGATAAGGCCGGATTTTTTCAACGAGGCCACCAATTGCTTCTGAGCCTCGTCATCAAAGTTTTTCCTGGGCTGAAAAGGGTTGGGATACAGTTCCTCGATACCGCACATAATAAACGACGCCCTGGTGTTCAGGTCATCCACGGCAACCGACAGGATTGCTCCCAGGCCTTTACCGAGCGAATTCTTTTGTGCCATTTTACAGCCTCCCGTTGGCAAGTATTTCCTGGGCCAGCTCCATGTAGGCCACAGCCCCCCGCGATTTAATATCATAAAGGATAACAGGCAAACCGTGGCTGGGGCTTTCGGAAAGCCGAACATTTCTGGGAATAATGGTCTTAAAAACTTTCTCGCCGAAATATTTTTTTACATCCTCGCTGACTCTCCGGGAAAGCAAGTTCCTGGTATCATACATTGTCAACAGGATGCCGCCCATGGTTAAGGAGGGATTCAATTTAGTTTTGATCAGGCGGACCGTGTTGATGAGATGCCCCAACCCTTCCATGGCAAAATACTCGCATTGCAGAGGGACAATCAGGCAGTCCGCGGCGACGAGGGCATTAATGGTTAAAAACCCCAGGGACGGAGGACAGTCAATAATAATAAAATCATATGCTTGTTCCAATTGATGGAGAAGGTTGCGGAGCTGCTTTTCCCGGTCCGTCATGCTGACAAATTCCACCTCGACGCCGACAAGGTCACGATTACAGGGGGCGATGTCCAAGTTCGGCACCGCCGTAGGGAGGATGATGTCCTTAAGTGTCATCGCGCCGATCATGGCATGATAAAAATTTTTGTCATTTATGGAGTCCAATTCGATACCCATGCCACTTGTGGCATTTCCCTGGGAATCGCAATCAATCAGGAGAGTTTTCTTTTCTGCCGTGGCAATGGACGCCGCTAGATTGATGGCCGTCGTCGTTTTACCGACGCCCCCTTTTTGATTTACAATACATATAATTTTATTCATTATTTTATTCAGTATTGATATTGTTCACTTCTTGAATCAAGAGGGCGCATGGTAGCATAAAAAGGCGTTTTTATATAGGAGTATTTTTGATATTATGATACCGGGATTGTTATTTATCACCATGAAGGGACCTTCATAAAAAGTTAAAATTATCAAATAATTAAATCCCATTAAATTGAGCAGAAGAGGAAGCGCCACGATGAAAATGACTGCGGTACTGGGTGGCCCTACGGCGTCTCATTTCACCAGGATGCTGGCTTTGTTGCGGGAGTTGCCGGTTATCTCGCGTATCATAGTTATCGCTCCGGAATTACCGAAAGAGCTACCGGCAGGAAGTGAATATTTAGCCGGAAAAGCTCTTACCGCCGGCGATATCTTGAATCGTCTGGCTGCCGTTGTGGATACCCCGCAGATGTTGTTCTTGCCGACGGACAGAGAACTCTCTTTGGGACCGGCAGCCCTGGAAAGATTGGCGGAAGTGGCGGCAACGACCGGGGCGGGGATGGTCTATGCCGACTATCAAGAGAGTTGGGGGGGGGAGCGCTGGGAGCACCCGGTTAACGATTATCAGCTCGGCAGCATGCGGGAGGATTTTGATTTCGGCAGCTTGCTGCTTTTTTCCACGGCAGCGGTGCGCGCGAGCTTGCAACGGTGGGGGCCAGTTGTCGGGTCGGAAGGGGCAGGTTTATATGATTTGCGCCTCAAGGTTTCCTTGGATCGTCAGCTCTATCACATCCGGGAATATCTTTACACCGTGGCGGTCGGCCACGCTGCCGAGGGACTTTTTGCCTATGTTGACCCGCGTAATTATGATTCCCAAAAGGAGCTGGAGGGGATAGCCACTGCGCATTTACGGCGCCTGGGGGCCTGCCTGGAGCCGAGAGACACAGGCCTGCCCCCCGCCCGGCAGGCCTTTCCAGTGGAGGCGAGCGTCATTATCCCCGTGCGCAACCGGGCAAATACCATCACCGAGGCGGTGCAAAGCGCTCTGGCTCAGGAGGCGGACTTTACCTTCAATGTCCTGGTGGTGGACAACCATTCCACCGACGGCACCACGGTGGCGCTTGCGGCCTTGGTGGATAAGCATCCTGCCTTGAAACATATAATCCCGGCGAGACTGGACCTGACGATCGGCGGTTGTTGGAATGAGGCGGTATTTTTCCCGGAGTGCGGCCGCTACGCTGTGCAGCTTGACTCCGACGATCTGTACAGCTCGCCCCATAGTTTGAGGAAATTGGTTGATCTCTTGCGGAGTGGTCCCTATGCCATGGCCATTGGTTCTTACACCCTGGTTAATGGCGCTTTGGAGGAAATTCCCCCTGGCCTGATCGATCATCGGGAGTGGACGGAGTCCAATGGACTGAACAATGCCCTGCGCGTTAATGGCCTGGGGGCGCCGCGTGCTTTCAATACCGAGCTGCTTCGCAATGTCGGCTTGCTGAACGTCGGCTATGGAGAAGATTATGCTGTGGCCCTGCGTCTGGCGCGGGAGTATCGGATCGGACGGATTTATGAGAGCCTGTACCTCTGCCGACGCTGGGGCGGCAACTCCGATGCGGCGCTGACCATTGAAAAGCAGAATCGCTATGATGCCTTCAAAGACCAGGTACGCACCCTCGAGATTATGGCGCGGCAACAGCTGAATGCAAGCTTGCATCGAGAAAAGGAACAAAAATAAGGTGGGCTTAAGCAATAATCAGGTTTATTGCACTTTTGATGGCAAAACTGACGTTTCCCTGCCGACGCTGGTCCGGAATCTTTTGGCCAGGCAGCAGGCGACATGGCCGCAACTAAAGGTCGGCTATGCCGCGCTTCTGGAGTTGCGGATTCGCCATCTGGAGGTAGGTGAACGCACGATCTCACTTCAGTGTAATCCCCGGAGAATAGTAAGCACGGGAGCCGATATCAATCCGGTTGCCATCCAGGCCCGGGCCTGCTTTTTATGCCCCTCCAACTTGCCGCCCATGCAGCAGGGCGTTTTTTGCCATCGTCAATGGATGGTACTCTGCAACCCCTTCCCGATTTTTCCCCAGCACTTTACCGTGGCCCACGTTCAGCACCGGCCTCAATCAGTAAACGACGCTTGGCCCTCTTTGCTGCAGCTCACCAGGGATTTTCAACCTGATTTTGCCCTGCTTTACAACGGGCCGCAGTGCGGCGCCTCGGCGCCGGACCATCTCCACTTTCAGGCTGTGCCTAAAAAGGCCATCCCGGCGCTGAACGGGGGCCGGGAGAGGATGAAGCAGGTTTGGCAACGCGGCGGTTTGGCGCTTTTGCGGACGACCTCCGACCCCCTTGCCGCTTTCCTGCTGGAAGGCTCCGCGTACGAGGAGTTGATAGCCTGTTTGGCCAGTCTTACCAATGCGATGCAGAGCATTTTGCCCAGCGCCGGAGAACCGCTTTTGAATCTCTTTTGCCATTATGAAGAGGGACGCTGGCACATCATGGTTTTTCCCCGGCGCCAACATCGGCCCAAAGCCTACTATCAATCTGGCCAGGAGCAGATATTGCTGAGTCCTGGCGCCGTGGATATGGGCGGGCTCCTCGTGCTTCCCCGCGAAGCTGATTATAATCGTCTCGATAGCAAAATACTGTTTGATATATTTAAGGAAATATCCATTTCGGAGGATTTGCTGGCCAAAATCGTTGCGGTGCTTTGAGCTTCTTATAAAGCCCTCGCCACCATGATGCCCAGCCGGTTTTTTTTCTGCCGGAGATACTGATAAAGCGTGGTTTCGGAAACCACGACCTTGCCGGCCTGTGGGGAGGCATGGAGGAAGTGGAGCCCCTTTTTGTGGTAGATGGCCAGACCAACATGTGCTGCGTCAAGACCCGGACAAGCGGTGACAATCGCCACGCAATCACCATTTTCAATGAGTTTGCTGAAAGCAGGCAGGCGGTCCTTGGGAACAAAATGATAGGTGCGTGCCGAGCAGTTGGCCTCCACGTCCAGGAGGCGGCGATAGACGACAGCGTCCTGCAAAGCGGGGTATTGGTCCCGGTGGGTGGTCATGAAGTCGAAGGGTTTTTGCCAGGCTTCGCCCTCCAGGGAGAGGGTTATATCTTGCAGGAGCCCCTTTTTCTTGTTATCGTGGAGCCAGTCGGTAAAATAATGGAGACGGGAGGCATAGCCAGCCAGGCGGCCCTGGCGGTAGCGGGTAGCTTTCAAAAGGGCTCGATAATCGGTCCAGGATGTCCTGCCGGTCCTGAGCAGGCGGGTCAGTACGAAGGCATTTTCCACGAAGGTGTAGCAGTCCAATTGGCGGAGATTAACCACCAGACCTTCCCTGCCCGGCCGCTCCAGGGTGTGGGCGGCGTAGGGCGTATCCAGAAAAGAAAGCCCCACGGCCAGGAGCTGCTCCCCCAGGCTATCCGGCCGCTTGCCGGGCATGCGGAGCTTTTGGACGAGAGCGCGGAAAATCTCTCGATCTTCGGAAGTTGCGGTTAACAAGGGCCTCCTCCTGTGGAATTATGGGCAAAACATCGAAGTTAGCGGCTATTGTTGACAGCGGGCTAAGCTTTGCGGCGGCTATTGCCGACACGAAGGCGCCGCCGTCAGTAACGGCCGCCTTATGCCTGCTGAAAGTCCATTATTATGCCTTCGATGGACAATTGCATCAGGGGCAACTTGTGGTGCACAGAAGCCTCCGGAAAGAATTGCAGGAGATTTTTGCTATTATCCAGGCCCGCCGTTTTCCCCTGGCCAGGGTTATCCCCATTGTGCATTATGGCTGGTCGGACGAAGCCTCCATGGCGGCTAACAACAGTTCGGCCTTTAACTATCGCCCGGTCGTTGGCACTACCAGATTGTCCCGCCATGCCGAGGGCTTGGCCATAGACCTTAACCCCTGTCAAAATCCCGTTGTTTACGCCGATGGTACGTCTCTGCCGACCGGCGCCGTGTATCGCCCCGGAGCAGGCGGCGGCGTTCTGGCCCGTGAAGGGCCTGTTGTCCAGGCATTTGCGGCACGGGGTTGGCGGTGGGGGGGAGATTTCGCAAACCTGCGGGATTACCACCACTTTGAAAAAGATTTGTGAGCCGGGCAGTACCGGCAGTCCCTCCCTGGCCTGGTACTCAAGGCGATTTTTTGCCAAAGAAATTCAGGAGAAATTCCGCCTCGAGCGGGGAAAGGTCAAACTGGAAAACGGCTTCTGTAATAATTTTCGCACGCGGCGGGGCGGGTTGGACTTCCAGAGCCGCCGCAACCCATTTGACTGCCCTGCGCAGGTCTTCTCCTTGCGGTGTGGGAGTGGACATGGAGCCCTCCTTAATGATTTTCTAGAGTTTGAGGGGACAGGCCTCTTGGTGCTTTTTAACCTACTCTTTTCCGATAGTAAATAAAAAAGTATTGGAAAAATTCGCTGAATAATACTATGCAGGGCGCATTATCATGGGAACTAAGGTGCAGTTATGAGGTTTGATATTGCAAAAAGCGGCAGTGGCCTTATCTATGAGATAAGGCATATTGTCAAAGTGGCGAACAAACTCCAGGAATATGGAGTGGAAATTAATTGGGAGAATATCGGCGACCCGGTTCAAAAGGGGGAAAAAATTCCGTTGTGGATGAAAGAAACCCTGGTGGAGGTGTTGAGGGAAGATGCCTCTTTCGCCTATTCCCCCACCAAGGGTGTGAACGCCACCCGGGAATTTCTGGCGGACCGTGTCAACCAGCGGGGTGGTGTCCAGATTACGTCGGAAGATATCATCTTCTTTAACGGTCTGGGCGATGCGATTGCCCGGGCGTACAGTTCGATTCGAGTGGATGTCCGGATTATCATGCCGGAACCGACCTATTCCACGCACTTATTGGCGGAAGTGCTGCACGCCTCTTTTCCTCCGAACACCTATCGGCTTAATCCTTACAGCCACTGGCAGCCGGACATTCGTGAACTGGAGCAGAAGGTCAGGAGTCACAGGGCAATTGTGGGGATTCTGGTTATCAATCCCGACAATCCCACCGGCTATGTATATCCTGAAGAAACGCTAAGGCAAATTGTGGGTATTGCCAAAAAATACGACCTCTTTCTGGTCTTTGACGAAACGTATCACAACATCATTTACAATGGTAAAAAAACGGTCATGCTGGCCGATATCATCGGTGCTGTTCCCGGCATCAGTTTAAAGGGTATCTCCAAGGAATTCCCCTGGCCCGGATCACGTTGCGGCTGGATGGAGGTTTACAATGCCGATAAGGATGAAAAATTTTCCCGCTATATTGATACGATACTGAACCAGAAGATGTCGGAAGTGTGCTCCACCACCCTGCCCCAGATGGCCATTCCCAGGATCATGACCCATTCGGAGTATGGCAATTATTTAAATGAACGCATTCGCCATTACGAAAAGCTTGCCAATATTGCCTATAACATTCTCAAAAATGTTCCCTATCTGATTGTCAACAGGACCGACGGGGCATTTTACATGACGGCAGTCTTCAACGAAGCGGTGTTAAATGGCAGGCAGACGCTACCGATTGTCCAGCCGGACATCAGGCAATATATTGAGACACTGGTGGACGATAACATAGAGTTTGACAAACGGTTTGTTTATTATCTGTTGGGCAGCGCCGCTATCTGTGTCATCCCGCTTACGTCTTTTTTTACCGACGTGCCGGGCTTCCGCATGACTCTTTTGGAAAAAGATATCAATAAATTTGAGATGGTTGTCAAGGCGATTGCCGCCAAGGTTGTCGAATACATCGAATCGGCTAAGTAGTATGCAGGGTGCCGATTATTTCTCCGATATGAGAGAGTTGATGTTTTTTAAGATAATCATCCAGTCCTGAGAGAATATCCGTGATGGCCAAAGGATTGACGAAATTGGCCGTGCCTACCTGCACCGCCCGGGCTCCCACGATGAGGAATTCCAGGGCGTCTTCCGCCGTGGCGATGCCGCCGCAGCCAATAACGGGAATTTTTACCCTTTGTACTACCTGCCAGACCATTCTGAGCGCGATGGGTTTGATGGCCGGGCCGGAGAGGCCGCCGGTGATGTTTTTGAGGCGGGGGGTGCGGTTTTCCACATTTACTGACATGCCGGTGATGGTGTTGATGAGCGACAGGGCGTCGGCGCCGGCATCTTCCACGCTTGCGGCAATTGTGGCGATATCGGTGACATTAGGTGTCAGTTTGACGATCAGCGGCAGCGAGGAGGCGGCCTTCACTTTGGCCGTTACTTCTGCGGCCAGCGTAGGATCGGCGCCGAAGGCCACGCCCCCTTTTTTGACATTTGGGCAGGAAATATTCAGTTCCAGCGCGCTGATCCCTCCGGCTTGCTCCAATAGGGCGGCCACTTCTTGATATTCTTCCACTGTTTCCCCAAAGATGTTGGCAATGACGGGTACGGCGAAGTCTCGTAAAAAGGGGAGCTTTTCAGCAATGAAGGCTCGGACGCCGACATTTTGCAGACCTACGGCATTTAACATGCCGGCGGCGGTTTCTACGATACGGGGCGGCGGGTTGCCGGCGCGTGGTTTCAAAGACAATCCTTTGACGATCAAGGCGCCCAGGCAGTTAAGATTAATAAATGGCGCATATTCCGCGCCGTAGCCAAAGGTTCCTGATGCCGTAAGTAGCGGATTTTGCAGGTGGAGCGGTCCGACGGTGACGCCCAGGGAAGTTTTATTGGTTGATTGATTCATAAATTCCAGTCCACATCCTGAATATTAAACACCGGGCCGTCTTTGCAAATCCTTCCGTAAATCCGTGCTCCTTTCCCGCCACGCATGGCTACTGCGCAACCCAGGCAGGCGCCGAGACCGCAGGCCATGCGCTCCTCCAGGGAGACCTGGCAAAAGAGATGCTTGCCGTCAACAAGATCCGCCAAGCTTTTCAACATACCTCTCGGCCCGCAAGCATAGATGGCGGTATCTGCGGGATCGAAAGAATCCCGATCGCGGCGGAAGAGTTCGATAACGCTACCGTGATACCCGCAACTGCCATCATCGGTACAGACTTTCAACTCATTGCAGCACGAGGCCATCCTTTCCGTCCCCACCAGGCTATCTGATGTGGCGGCGCCGAGGTAGCAAATGATCCGGCGGTTTGGTCCGGGGCAGGCGAGCTCCTGGTTACGGAGGAAAGCAGTGTAGCAGGTTGCCAGCCAGGCAAGGGGGGCCAGACCTACGCCACCGGCAAGAAGAATGATGTTTTTTTGTTCCGGAAGTAAGGTAAAGCCCCGGCCCAGGGGACCCATCACACTGAGGGGCGCCCCGGGCGACAAAGTTGCCATCTGTCTGGTTCCTTCGGCCACCAGACGATAGATTATTTCCAAAGTGGCGGAAGAAATCCCTTTTTGAAAAATGTAAACACTGAAGGGACGGCGCAGCAGGGGAGCAGGGGTGTTATTTGTCCTTAACATGATAAACTGGCCGGGCGCCGGTTCGGGGAAGGCGATGGGCAATTGACATGATAACAGATATTGTCCCGCTGCTATTTCCCGGTTACTGATGATGCTGCCGACCATTACCACCGGTTCGTTAATTGCCATGCTACGTCTTTCCCAGTTCCGCCCACATGATCAAGGCATCTTCCTGTGTGTTGTCATCATCATAGTAGCGGGGTCTTATGCCCCGTACCGTGAAGCCGAACCGCTTGTATAGCCTTATTGCCGGTTCATTGGAAGCCCGGACCTCGAGGCTGGCGACACGGGCTCCTGTTTGCAACTCCATGGCGAGCATCTCTTCCATCAGCGCCGCCGCCACGCCCTGTTGTTGCCGGTCCTGCCGGACAGCAACCTTGTGGAGCTGGAGTTCATCGGCCACAAGCCAAAAATTCAGGTAGCCGGCAATGTCTCCACTGACGCACCGGGCGACGATGTTACGTGCCTGGGGCAACGCCAGTTCCTGACGAAAAAGATTTTCCGTCCAGGGTACGGAAAAGAGAGCGCTTTCAATAGCGAGCACTGCCGTTAGATCGGCAGTTGTCATGTTGCTGATAAGCGGCATAATGACATTGTTTCCCGTCACATGTTGTATGGTCGGCGCCTGTTCCCGTTCAGAAGGCATGGAGCCCTTCCCAAATCAGGGTCAGAAGCAAAAAAAGGGCGCAGAAGATTGGTATTACCCTCTTCAGGGAGATGGTATTCAACGCTGCAGCTATACCAAGCAGGGGTAAGCCGATAAAGGTCAGCCGCAATGCCTGAAGACAAGGGGCCGTAAGCAGGGGGAAAATGTACACGAGGAGGGCCACGCCGCTAAACAGCAGGAGGGGGATCAGGCAGGCGTGCGCGAGAAAATGCTTTACCAGGCCCGTTAGAAACTTGAGGGAGATGCCGTCCAGTTCGCCCTGCTTGGCATCGTGCAAGATGCTGTCATAAATTCTGTCATTCGATTGGATGATCAGCTGATCAAGTTTTTGCCCCAGATAGCCGCAGGGGATGAAGAGCAGAGATGCAAGGGCCAGCAACTCTTGTGATACAGACCCCAAAGAGTGACCGGCCAAAATAGAAGCCGCCGTCACTAAAAAGGCCACCAGAAAATCATTGGGAGGCAAGCAGGTGCCGATAGGCAGCCTATCTATCCAGAAAAGTTCCAGCAAGGCGCCTACCTGCAGGCCCGTAAAGGCATCGCCTAGCACAATGCCGACCAGGGGCGCCGTAACCACCGGACGGGAAATCATAAATTGGCCCCAGACCCGATCCAGCGATAAGAAGCCTCCCAACAGGGAAAGAAGGATAATTTGCGTGGTCATAAGGAGTGTCTCGTATCTTGTGGGATAAGCTCCGCCTACGCCTGGACGATGCCCTGCGCATTTACGGGCGTCTCCTGAGGGACGCGTTGCAACTCTATCTGCACGGCGGCCGTATTCAACAGGCTTCGCAGATTCCCGAGGTCAGTTTCATTAAGGAATACGCAAGTGGAGTATTGCAGGTCTTTGTCGCCTTTAGCGTTATGCACGTTGCCCAAGTTGAGCTTCGTGAACTTGAAGCCGGCACAATAGGCCTTCACAGCATCGGCAATAGTGGCGAACAGCACAATGGCCTTTTTGCCACTACCGGTGCCGTAAGAATATTGTTGGGTGAATTCCTCCACCCCACAGACGATTACCTCCACTTCCCGCGGGACGGCCATCCTCATCACCGTTACCCGGAACAAGTCCCCGGCCACCTCGTCATCAACAACCACAATGCAGGCAGCCTTGACGAAGGGAACCCAGGCCTCCAGTATCTGGCCGTGAATCAGCCGGTTATCGACTCTAACAAGGACTATATCCATAGGCATAAGAAACTCAAGCCGCCGGTTTCTTGTTCAAGATTTCGCTGGCCAGGTAGATATTCTTCATACCGTAATCTCTAATGTGAACGGCAAAGTCTTTAAGAGATACGCCCTCCTGCATCTCTGACAACTTCAGCAGCATGGGCAGGTTAACGCCGGTTACTACCTCCACCTTGCCCGGCTTGAGCAGGGAAAGAGCAATATTGGACGGCGTGCCGCCGAAAAGATCAGTTAAAATCAGCACCCCCTGTCCTTGATCCAGTTTTTTAATGGCCGCGGTGATCTCTTTTTTTAATTCTTCCACTCCTTTGGTCTGGTCCATCGACAGATGCAGGACTCCTTCGGCGGCGCCCTTAATCATTTCAACAGCTTTTATCAGTTCGCCGCCTACGTTGCCATGGGTCGTAACAAGCACTCCGATCATCTTCTAACCTCCACGACGAGACCTGTTGGTATGTCTCAGCGCCGTAATTTACCAGGGTACCAAGCGCGTTAACTAAAGTAAGGTCAAAGAATTGTCAAGATTTTATCTTTTTTTCGTAACCGCCAGATTGTTGCGGTGGATGACTTCGTCGTAATCCTTATAGCCCAAAACTTGCTCCACCTCCGATGTTTTTAAGCCTTTTATGCGGTCGATATCGGCGGCGTTGTAATTAACCAGTCCGGTGGCAAGCGGTGTTCCGGCCTGGTCCATGCAGGTCACGGCGTCGCCGACGGTGAAATTGCCTTCCGTGCGGATAATACCGGCTGGCAGCAGGCTTTTGCCATCGTCCAAGATGGCCTTTTGGGCTCCTTCGTCCAGGTAAAGACGTCCACGAGGGCGCAAGGTGAGGGCGATCCAGTTTTTTCTGCTTTTCAGATGGCTGCCAGTGGGTAGAAAAAGGGTGCCTTTTTCCTGAGCGGAAAAAATTGCCGCTAAAACACCAGCTTCCCGGCCGGGAGCGATAATGTAGGGGATGCCGCAGGCCGTGACCTTTTTTGCAGCCAAAACCTTGCTTTTCATGCCGCCCCTGCCCATGGCGGTCGTGTCATCCGTGGCCATGGCTTCGATTTCCTCGGTGCAGGCGGCTACCAGGGGGATCAAAGCAGCATCTTTGCAAACGGTGGGATTCTGATCATAAAAACCGGCAGTGCTGGTCAGATTGATGACCAGGTGTGTCTCGATCAGGTTAGCCGTCATGGCAGCCAAGTTGTCGTTATCGCCAAATTTTATTCCCTCTACGGCAACAGTATCGTTTTCGTTGATAATGGGAATGACGCCCCATTCCACCAAGGTGGTCAGGGTGTTGCGTATATTCAGGAATCTTTTTCGATCCGTCAAATCGCTCATGGTGAGAAGGATTTGAGCGCAGTGGAGGTCGTGCTTGCCGAAGGCATTGGCATAAACGTGCATCAACCGAGCCTGGCCGATAGCGGCGGCGGCCTGCTTTTGGGGGATGCTTTTCAGAGGGCCTGCAATCCCCATCCGCTGTTTGCCTGAGGCGATTGCTCCGGAGGTGACGATGATAACCTGGTATCCCCGGCCTTGCAAACCGGCAATCTCGGTGCTCAGTTGCCCGATAATGTTCGCATCGAGGCCGTCGGCGCCGGTCAGTACGGCGCTGCCTATCTTGATCAGGACCTTCCTAACGCTGCCCAGGATGTCCTTTCTGATGTCTGTCATGGATAATCAACCGCTTTTCATCTACCCAAAAGGCGTAGCATTTCGTTTAAAATCTCTTTTGTTCCTTCGCCCGTTGCCGCAGAAAATAGCTGGGCTTTTATACCTTTTTTCGCAAGCCCGGCCAAATCTTTTTTTAATCTTTCCCGCGTTTTGGTAAGATCGATTTTGTTTATGGCGACGATCTGCGGTTTTTGCATCAAGGAAGAAGAGTACTTTGCCAGTTCGCCGTTGATCGTGGCAAATTTCTCCCCGGCGTCCGGACCTGAGGGGTCGGAGATGTCGATGATGTGCAACAGTACCTTGGTTCTTTCCACGTGGCGGAGAAATTTTATCCCCCGTCCCTGCCCCAAATGGGCGCCTTCGATCAGCCCCGGTATATCGGCGATGACAAAGGATTCAAGATTGCCGTATTTTACCACGCCGAGATTGGGTGCCAGGGTGGTGAAAGGATAATCGGCAATTTTGGGGCGGGCGGCCGATACCCGCGCGATAAAGGAGGACTTGCCCACGTTGGGAAAACCGATGATTCCCACATCAGCCAGGAGCTTCAGCTCCAGGATGATCCACCGTTCCTCGCCGGGCGTACCCTCCTGGGCGAAGTGGGGGGCCTGATGCGTGGACGAGGCAAACCAGGCGTTTCCCTTGCCGCCGATACCGCTCCGGGCCGCAACAAACCGTTCACCCTCCTGGGTAAGGTCGGCGAGCAGTTCCCCCGTTTCGGCATCTTTAACCACGGTGCCGATGGGAACGACGAGGGTAATATCAGGGGCGTCTTTGCCGGAGCGATTGCCGCCTTCACCGTGTCCGCCCCGTTTGGCCTCGTGGTGCTGGCGGTATTTCATGTCCAGAAGGGTGCTGTGGCTGCGTGAAGTCAACAGGATGATATCCCCTCCCTTGCCGCCGTTGCCGCCGTCCGGGCCTCCCCGGGGGATAAATTTTTCCCTGCGGAAGCTTACGCAGCCTTGGCCGCCGTGGCCTGCCTTGACCAGAATTTTCGCTTCATCTATGAATTTCACGATGTTTTAATTTAATACCTCAAGTTGATCAAAAAACAAAAGGCACCTTGAAAAGTGCCTTTTTATCCCCGGATGCTAAGTGCCGCGGCAAGCGGCGGCAACGATGTATTACGCTGCGGCGGCGGTGTAGACGCTGACTTTCTTGCGCTTTTTATCTAATCTCTCAAATTTTACCACGCCGTCAATCTTGGCAAAGATCGTATAATCTTTGCCAAGGCCCACGTTGACCCCCGGGTGTATTTTGGTTCCCACCTGGCGGATAATAATGCCCCCCGCGTGGATAGCCTGACCGCCGTAAACCTTGACTCCCCTGCGCTGCGAATTACTATCCCGGCCGTTGCGAGAACTTCCCTGTCCTTTTTTATGTGCCATATTTTCCTCCGCTAAATGGAAATAGCCTTTATTTTCATGCTCGTCAGTTGCTGACGGTGCCCGGTTTTTTTGTGGTAGCCCTTCCTTCTTTTCATCTTGAAGACATTTATTTTCTTGCTTTTCGTCTGAGCAATAATTTCACCGATGACCTTAGCGCCCTCCAGAAAGGGGGTGCCTATCCGCACTTCTTCGTCCTTAGCAACCATCAGAACTTCGCTGAAGACCACCTCATCGCCCTTGTTGCCGACGATTTTCTCTACGAGCAGCATCTCTCCTGCTGAAACCCGGTGCTGCTTTCCGCCTGTTTTTATGACCGCATACATAGCTACATCCTTATATAAGAAAAGAAATTGGTCCGAGACCCTACAAGGATTGTCGGTCCTTGTCAATAGAAAATATGCATAGGAAAGATGCTGTACAATCAGTAATGGCGGTAAGAAATACTTCTTGCTACCAGTGGTAAAGAAAGTTTATTATCCGGACGACCGAAGGGGTGTGGGAGATGCATGAACTTGCCGTCGTCCAAAGCATGCTCGATGTTGTCTTGGAACATGCCCGCCAGGGCAAGGCCCAGAGGGTACAAAGCATCGTGCTAAAAATAGGAGAACTTCGTGATCTGGTAGATGAATACATCCAGAGCTATTTTGATTATTTAAGCAAGGATACCCTGGCCGCCGGAGCAAGCCTCAAGATAGAACGCTTGCCGGTAGTCTTTTTGTGTGAAGACTGCGACAACAGATTTCCGGTCCGGCTGCAGGAAGTGGTGCGCATTGCCTGCCCTCATTGTGGCGGTGAAAAAGTTAATCTTGTTTCTGGTCGGGAGTTTTATATTGATCACTTGGAGGTTATCTGATGGCGGAGATGCGGCTGATAGACGTGAAAAAAGAAATCCTGTCCGATAACCAGGCCCGCGCCGCAGAAAACCGGGAGCTGCTGCGCCGCAACCGGGTCTTCATGGTGAATTTGATGGCATCGCCTGGCGCCGGCAAGACAAGCCTGATTATGCGTACGATCAGCGAGCTCCAAGAGGCATTCGGGATCGGGGTGATCGAAGGGGATATCGCTTCCGCCGTCGATGCGGAAAAAGTTGCTGCCGCAGGTGTACCGGCTGTGCAGCTGCGCACCGGCGGGTTTTGCCATCTGGATGCCACGATGATCAGCATGGCCTTACAGGAATTGGAGCTGGCAAAGCTGGATCTCGTCATTGTGGAAAATGTTGGCAATCTGGTTTGTCCGGCAGAATTCGATCTGGGAGAAAATAAAAAAGCCATGATCTTGAGCATCCCGGAAGGCGACGATAAACCCCTCAAATATCCCCTGATGTTTTCCGTCACCGATGTCCTGGTCATCAATAAAATGGATTATCTGGGGGGGAATGCCGATTTCGATATGACGGCCTTCATGGCGAGGATTCAAAGCCTTAACCAAACGGTTCGGACCTTCAAGGTATCCTGCAAGACCGGAGAGGGCCTTGGGAGCTGGACGCATTGGCTGAGAGATGAAATCACCTTATGCCGTGGCGCTGTCCCGGAAACCATCCAATAAGGCTATCAACTCGTCGCCATAAAGACGCAGCTTGCCTCCCGGCAGTAAGCCGCCTGTTGCCAACTCGCTTACGGACCCCACCTCAAGGGCGGAAAGGTCAACCAATTCCTGATCCGATAAGATCATAAAAATGGCCCGGTTGATTTCTTTGGCCTTGCCGTAGCGCCACCGGAAAAGGCGCTTCAGCCGTTCTTTTTGCTTATCGGTCAGGGCGTGGCGGCGGGCGAGCTTCTTATGGCCTTCCTTATCGAAGTCGCGGGTTTGCCACCGGACTTTGGTCATTTCAGCAAAAATCCTGGTTGCCTCCTCGTCTCGCCCGGCCTGTTTCAATTCTCCCCGTAACCGCAGGTACAGTTCAGGGAGGTAGGCCGTATCCAAGGCGGCATACCGTAATTGTTCTTCCTTAAGGGGGCGCAAATCCCAGCGGGAACGTTGCAATTTTTTCTGTTTTTCAAATTCCACACCCAGATAATGGCTCACGACATGACACAGCGAAAGACGGTCGGAACCGAGCAATGCAGCGGCGCGATAGGTATCGAAGATGTTGCGGAACACAAAATTGTAATCCCGCTTCAGGATACGGAGGTCATTGTCACCGGCATGCATCACCTTGCACAGGGAGTGTGAGGCAAAGAAATCTCCCAGAAAGGAAATATCCAACTCGCCCAGCGGGTCGAAGAGGTAAGTTTTCTTTACCGCCTTGATCTGTATGAGGCAGAGTTTCTCCCGAAAGTAACGCAGGGAGTCGTATTCCGTATCCATGCCGATTACTTGTGAGTTGCCGAGATCCCCGGCAGCCTCCGCGGCTTTGGCGGGCGTGTCAACGATTAACCATGATCCTTGTTCCATCTATTTTCCTTGGCGATTCTGCAAAACACTCTCACCGGTAACTTGTCATGTCTTCAGGGGGTGTTCTCTGCGAGACAAACGATATTTTACCGTCCTATTCAAAGCACAGGAGGGCAAACCCGTCAACACAAATTTCACGACCCCTGCCACGAACTCCCTGCGCCGGGCAGGGTGAACGGGACGGATTTCGCATCGGTCTGTCGCGCCGGCGTCCGGGCAATCTATTGTGATCGCAGGCAATGTTCATGGCAAAACATGTGACAATTCGCGCTTACGATCGGGATGGGAATAGACGGTATGATCAAAAGGAAATTGACAAAGCGTTATTAATGTATAATCTATGACAAAACACAGGTGCGGAGAGAGGCGCCAAAAAGGAGGAACGATGTTCCAGGTATCGGACAAAGCAACAGAGGTGATTAAGGAGTTCCTGAAAGACAAGGGGGGAGAACTTGCCATTCGGGTTTTGATGCAGTCGGGTGGTTGAGCCGGTTCCAGTTTGGGATTGGCTCTGGATGAGTCAAAAGAAGAAGACGAGGTTTTCAACGAGCAAGGAATAAAATACGTAGTAAGTAAAGACCTCTTTGAGAAAGTAAAGCCCGTGGGGATTGATTACGTGGAGTCGCCTCGCGGAGGGGGGTTTAAACTTTCATCCAATCTAGACAGCGGCGGCGGTTGCGGCTCTTCTTGCAGCAGTTGCTGATTGGCCATGGAGTGGGGAAGCGCAGGTTTCATAAAGGCGCTTCCCCATTTTCAGTTGGTCTGCACGCCTTTTTTACGGGTGATCTTAGCTTCCCGTCGCGGCCGGAGAAATAATCTTGACAGCAACAGATGAAAAGACGCCTCGCTTACGGCAGGCCGAGGAGTTTCTCGGGGCCGGGCGCTACCGGGAGGCAATCGACATCTATCAAGAATTGGCAGTTGTTTGTCCTGAAGCGGAATCATTAACCATGGCTATGGCTTGGGCTTATTATGATGCCGGGCGCCTGCCGGAGGCGATGGTCTGCTTCGAGGAACTCTTTGAGCGGGAATTAGCGAGGGATGTTTTTACCGGCTTTGCCTATGATGAACTGGTGCGGTTTTATAAGGCGGAGCAACAATACGACCAGCTGGTTGTTGTCTGCAACAAGGCGGTCGCAGCGCAGCCGCGTGATATGCGGCTATTGAGCGAGCTGGCCGGCGCTTATCTGAAGGCAGGCCGGGTCGGCGCTTCTTGGGACATTTGCCAACAGCTTCTGGCGCTTGATTCCGAGGCTGCGGAGACTTATTGTCTGCTGGGAGAAGCGCATCTGGCCGCCGGGGAATTAAACGAGGCGGAAAAGGCGTTTGAGCAGGCCGTCAGGATCGAGCCGGAGGCCGCCAGCAATTTCTATGGGCGTCTGGCGGAAGGTTATCGCCGCAGCGGCGAATACCAAAGGGAGGGAAAAGCCCTGCGATGGTGCCTGCAAACCAGCCCGGAAGATCCTCTCTACCACTGTCGGCGGGGCGATTGCCTGATCAGGCAAGGGCGGCCGGTTGAGGCAGAGGCAGCCTACGAAACCGCACTTGGCCTATCCCCCCAATCTGCCGACGTTTTCTGTTACCGTTGGGGCTCCGCTCTGGCTGCGACCCATTACCATCAAGAAGCCATAGAGGTTTTTCGCCGCGTGCCGCCCGATGCCGCCAGCTGTCCCCGTATCCGCGTCCGGCTTGCGGAATCGTACCAGGCGCTCGGCCGACATGATCTGGCGGCCGAAGCCTTGGCGATACGCCAAGGATGATGGCATCCCTCAAGACCTTGGTGAACGAAACCGTCAGAACTTTCCCCGTTTCTTGAACGTTTCCCTTGTAACCCGGTAAAAGGCATTGTTGTCAGCTACCGCCTTGCGGAGAATAGTCGCGGCATCGTCGATATTCTTCACGTTGAGGATGAAATTCACGCTTTTGTTGAAGGCGGCCATGTTATCCATCGTTCGCTCGGCATTGCTTACCAGGGCGACAAAAATCTGCCTTCTGGTCGACATGGCCAGTGTTTCCAGATAGAAAAGGACGTCATTTTTGTCCGGCGCCGGGGAATCAAAAATTTCATTGACGATTACCATGTGGAAAAGATGAAACCGCATTGCCTTGAGGGCTTCCCGCGCCGAACCCGCCACGGTTGTCTGATAGCCCATTTCACCCAGGGCGCTTGCCAGCTTGGCGCGGATACTTTCATCGGATTCGCAGATCAACGCCGTTTCCGTATTGCTTTCCACAAAATCGAAAGGCAGGTCGGAGGCGTTGTAATCGTCTTCCGGCAGGTCATTCAAAAGGGGTTTCGTTTCTTCCATGAAGGTTGTTCCTCCTTACTTGAACTTTGACTGGCCATAACCGCTGTCTATCTCAAGCTTGCCGATATCCGTGGTTGCCTGTCCTTTGGCGCTTTTGACGGAGTCAATCCCCCGGCCGACGATACCCTTGTTCGAAGCGTAAGCCTTGGCCGTCTCTTCCGTAATCAGACCCTTTTCATAAAGTCCGATGATATAATCATCAAAGGTTACCATGCCGAAGGCTTTGCCGGCCTGGATGATCTCATAAAAAGTTTTTCCCTCCGCCTCACCGTTTAAGATGGTGTCCTTGACGCGCAGGTTCGAGCCCATGATTTCGAAAGCCGCCACGCGTCCACCGCCCTCCTTGGGCAGCAGCCGTTGACAGGCGACCCAGCGGATCGTATCGGCCAGGCGGATGCGGACCTGCTGTTCCTCTTCGGTGTTAAACATGCCGAGGATGCGGTTTATCGTTTGGCCGGCATCGACGGTGTGGAGCGTGCTTACCACCAAGTGTCCCGTTTCGGCAGCGCTGAGACCGATTTCCACCGTTTCCCGATCCCGCATTTCGCCCACCAGAATGACCTTGGGGGCCTGCCTGAGGGCGGCGCGCAAGCCACTGGCAAAGGTGTCGAAGTCACCGCCCATCTCCCGCTGGTTGAAGGTGGCTTTTTTCTGTGGATGGGTATATTCCACCGGATCTTCCAGGGTGACGATATGCACGGATTTATTTTCGTTAATGGCGTTAAGGACGGCGGCCAAAGAGGTGGACTTGCCGCTGCCGGTGGAACCGGTGACGAGAATAATGCCGTTCTTTTCCTCGGCCATCTTCAGGAAGGCCTCCGGCAGATGCAATTCCTCGCAAGTCGGTATCTTTGTTTCCAGTTTTCTCAGGACGATGGAAAAATTGCCCCGCTGCGAAAAGATGTTGACACGGAAACGGGCCTTGCCGGGCAACTCGTAGGAAGAATCGCAGGACCCTTCCCTTGCCAGGATCTCGGTCAACCGGTGGTCCTGATTAATCAGATTAAGGGCGAAGATCTCCGTTTGAAAGGGGGTCAGCTTGGCAACGGGAGGATCCAGTTCCACCCCCGTCAGTTGGCCCGAAGTTTCCACCTGAAAAGGTTTGCCTGCCGTGATATTAAGATCGGAAACATTTTTGTAAGCATCGAGCATCTTACCTAAAATGTAATCTATCTCCTGTTTTCTCATGCACCTTCCTCCTTTGTGGGGGCGATGGCCTTTTCCGGACCCACAAGCCCGATGATACTATACCTCGGTAAAATCCGAGGGTGGCGTTTTCAAAAAGGGACGGAACTTGCTTTTATCATTGCTCTTGTTGTAGGCCTCATCCGCGCCAATCCAGCCCTTGTTGAGCAGTTCCATAATGGCATCGTCCAATAGCTGCATGCCGTATTTCTTTCCCGTTTGCATCATGGAAGGGATCTGGAAGGTCTTGGATTCTCTGATCAGGTTGCGTACCGCAGAATTGGCGATCAGGATTTCCAAAGCGGCGCAACGCCCTTTTTTGTCAACCCGCTTGAAGAGTACCTGGGCGACGACGGCGCGGAGGCCATCGGCGAGGGTGGAGCGGATCTGCATCTGTTCACTTGAGGGAAAGACTTCGATGATGCGATCGACGGTTTTGGGGGCGCTGGTGGTGTGGAGGGTCCCGAACACCAGGTGTCCGGTAGAGGCGGCCTCCACGGCGAGCGAGATAGTCTCCAGATCTCTAAGTTCGCCGACGAGAATGATATCCGGGTCTTCGCGCAGGGCGCCCCGGAGGGCGGCGGTAAAGGTTTTTGTGTGGACGCCAACTTCTCGATGGTTCACGATGCAACTCTGGCTCTTATGCACGAATTCGATGGGGTCTTCGATCGTAATGATATGATCTTTGCGGGTACGGTTGGCTTCATCAATGATGGCGGCCAGAGTCGTTGATTTGCCGCTGCCAGTAGGCCCGGTAACCAGTACCAGCCCCCGGGGCAGAGCAGCCAATTTTGAGATGACGGGAGGCAGGCCCAGGTCCTGGCAAGTGAGGATCGTGCTGGGAATCTCCCGGAAGACGGCGGCTACGCCATGTTTCTGCTGGAAAAAATTGGCCCGGTAGCGAGCCAAACCGGGTATTTCATAAGCAAAATCAACGTCACCCGTTTCCTCGAAGACTTTGACTTTATGTTCCGGCGCAATCTCATAGAGGATAGCTTTCAAGGCATCATTTTCCAGAACATCAAATTTGACCCTTTCCATCTCCCCGCGGATCCTGATTGCCGGTTGTTGCCCGGAGACAAGATGCAGGTCCGAAGCTCCCTGGTCGTGCATTAATTGAAAGAACGCGTCTATCTTGGCCATTAAGTGCCCCCCTTAAATTTGTCGTAATCTACCCTGTTTTCCATATAGAGCCGGGCGCTGAAAACAATCGCTTGACAGCGGTTCGGCTTGTCAAGTATGCTCCCGTCGCTTTTTTAAAATAGGTTCCTGTCCACAAATTCAGGTTGGGGATGTAGCTCAGCTGGGAGAGCGCGGCGTTCGCAATGCCGAGGCCAGGGGTTCGATCCCCCTCATCTCCACCAATCCTAATTGCTAATTAATTTAACCTGTTGCTCGATTTCCAGCGCCTTGTCATTTTGCTGCTTGCTTTCGTAATAGAACTTCAAGCGTTGCAGATATGCGAGGAGCGCCTTTTTCCAGCCCTGGGCAGACGCGACGGCTACAGCCCTTTGCAATAACGCTTCGCTTTCCTGATTTCTATAAACCAGGACGCCCATAGCGATCAATTGGGACAGGGGGTTTTGCATCTTGCCGATAGCCGCGAGACGTCCCTCTTCTCCCTCTGGCCGGAGGTTATTAAGCAAGCCCTGGTACTGCGCAGGCAACAGTTTTTCATCTACCTGCGCGGGTTCACCCTTTAAAAAGGCATAATAGTTCCTGTTGGTTGGCATGGATTGCAGGGCAGCGATTTTCAGGTAATCCTCCGCGTCCGGTTCCTCAAGCACCGCTCTTTGCAAGGCCATCCTTATCAGGTAAGCCCTGGCCAACATTTCCAGGTCGCCACTTTTCTTAATGTCGTTAATGGCTCCTTTAAACCGCAGGGCCGCGAGCTTATCGCTGCCGCTCAGATAATTTTTTTGGTAGGCTTCCAATTGACTGTGGCTGTCATTCAACCAGTCGGGAACCGGCTGGGAGGCGCCACAACCGGCCAGCAAGAAGCAGAAGGCAACCCACACGACTTTTCTCATGGCAGTTTGATCTCCGGAGTTTTTTTGAAGGGTATTTTTTTATCAATTTCCCTGATTAATTCGTTCAGGGAAACGATGGTGGCGTCTATCTGCTCTCTTAAGCCGATCATGCCGGTGGTGGCAGCAGCGGCCTCATTACTGATTTTATTGATGTTGTCAACGGTTGTGTCCAAGTTCTGCAATTTTGCCAGCACATCCTTAAGCGACTTGTTGACAAGAGGCAGCGTCCCCTCTTCGCCGTAAAGTGCCGCATCGGTTTTAAGCGTCATTTTGTCAACATTTTGCAGTATGGTTTCCACCTGCTGGGTGATATCCTTGGTTTGCCGCATTGCCGCGTAAAGCGCCTCGATACTCTTCTGGTCGCTTATGGCCATCTCCATCAGGGACTTCTTCTGCGACAGATTATTCGTGAGCCGTTCGGTATTGGCCAATATCTTCCGGACCTCACCCTCAGGGTCCTTCAGGTTTGCCGTCACCAGTTCAATGTTGCCGGCAATCTTGGTTATCTTGTCCAGCAAGGGCTGGGCTTTCTTGATGGTTTCGTTAATGTCGTTGATATTGGTGACTTCCGGCACTTGTTTTGTTGAAAGCAGGGGATTTTGCAGATTATTAGTCACGACGACGATGCGGGGAGAACCGAGCAGCGGCTTATTGACGATAAAGACACTGTCTGTTCGCAGCCACTTAACGTGTTGTTCCGGTACCTTTATCTTAATCAGGACGCTGCCGTCATCGGTGAGTTCGAGCGTATGCACCGTGCCGATCTTAAATCCGGAGAAAACCACCGGCATGCCCTCCGATAATTCCTCCCCGGATTTGGAGGACAGGGTAAAGATGGGTACTTTGGCAAAGAAGCCTTTTTTGTAGGCGACATACCCAATTGCGGAACAAATGATGACGCTGGTAACAATGAGGAAAAAGCCCACTTTAAGTTCAATTTTTTGAATCATGGATCAACCCGTTCTTTTGTTTTTCTTGGTCATAATCAAAGATTTCGCACCTGACGAAAAGGTCGTCTATTTTTTCCAGAGCCTCATAAATAAAATCCCTGTCGTTATTGTAGAGCAACATCCTAAAGGGGCAATCGATTGCAATGACCGCCCGCTCAATCATGGCCGCTCTTAAGAGCATCACATAAAAGCGCTCCTCATTAGATAGTTCGGGGTTTTTCTTATGGGCAATCTTTTCCAATCCAAATCTTTGCAGGCATTGCCTGACAAAATCCAGGGCATATTTTTTTGATGCGTCCCGGTGGTACTGGTAAATCAGAGCGATGTTTCTGCACACATCCAGATTGGAGATGAGCGGAACTTCCGCCGATACCAAACTGCAACGCGGCCCCTCCAGAATTTGTAGAGCGGACAGCGCCGCATCAAGAGTTGCCTGGTCCGTAAAAAACCTCAAATTGATCTTGCTATTAATGTCAACACCTCGATTACAAATATTGCAATAAACACATCCACCATGCCGGTAAGAACAGATACCGGAATACTGGTCAGGTCATCGGTGGCGTTCAACCCGGAACGAATGGGAATCAAGGCGATAAAAAATCCAAAAGTGGAACATTTTATCAGCATGATCGTTATATCAGAAATCTCCGCTGAATTTAACAAGAGATTTGCATAGTCGTCAAGGCCCATGCTGAAGATAAGGTTGGAGCTGACAAAGCCCGTTACCAGGACAACGATGGAAAAGACGCCGCTCAACATGACCACGGAGATTACCCCGCAAACGACCCGTGGGAGAAAAAGATAGCTGATGATGTCAATATGAAAAACTTCCAGGGTATGCAGCTCCTTGTTGACTTTCATCATCGCAATTTCCGCGTTCATGGCCGAGCTGGAACGCAGGGCAAGGAACAGCACGGTTATGAAAGGAGATAACTCCGTGACGACAAAGCCCATGATGATGCGGCCGGCATATTCTGCCAGCCCCAGCCCTTTCAGGAGGTTCATAAAAATGCCGATGAGCAGGAGGCCAATGATGCTGGAAATAGTTAAAAATAAAGGTAAAATCTGGATGGCGGTAAAATATATTTGATTAATCAGCACCATCAGAGCGGTGCTGTTGTAAGATTTGCGATTGAATATCCTTGCCACAATAGCGCAAGCTAAAGAAAAATCGTGCAACAAGACCCTTGAGGCGTTGATCGCGGTTCTGCCCAGGTACTCAACGGCCGTGAACATATACTCATCCTTTATGTCGGCGGTGAATAAAAACGGTTCATGTTGCCGCAAAAAGCGACGCCGGGACCCTATCATACCTCTGCGGAGAGTGCAATTGGCAACCGGGCCCACTGGATATTCGATAAACTATCCCATCTTAAATTGTCTGATCCCCACCCCGGAAAAGCTCAAAGTATCTCAGCGGATTATAGTCCGGGGAAAGACAACGCTTTATCTTTCCGTATGCGCAAAAAATAG
>JBAQLR010000148.1:0-2596 GCA_049302035.1 Syntrophales bacterium | reverse complement strand
GGTTGGCGCCATCCTGCGGCGCGGCGGCCATTACGCCGCCAGGAATTGGCAGGTTTCCGGGGTTCCCACGACTTTACTGTGGAAATTACTTTTTTGGAGGAAGCGTCCTTCAAGCAGCAGGCACTGAGCGGCACGATAAGCCTCCTGTCCCTGACTGTTATCCCAATGCCTTACTCATGGGACTATACAATTACGGCTAATCTCCTCGATCAAAAAGGGAAGTTGATCCGTTCTTACCAGCGTAAAGCTACTCTCAACAACTGGGTAGAGGTATTTTTAATCTTTGCCTACCCTTTCCATCCAGTAGAGGGAAAGCGAGAGTTAATTTACGCCGAGTCGCTGCATGACATTTTCCGGCAGATTGAAGCTGAAAAGGTATTAACAAAATAGACAAACTACATTCGGTGTCGCTGCGCAGATAGTCCTGGACGATGAGATTTTTCATCACCCACACCCTCGTCACGGACGGCTGTTTCCTTCGGCAAGCTCAGGACGGCGTCTATGGCAACAAAGGTATGTTCCGCGTCGCCCCGCCGTTGGAGTTGAAAAAGCTGGAGGCCATTTTCCGGCACAAGGTGCTCAGGATGCTTCTGAACAAAGGAAAGATCACGCAGGAGATGATCGCCATGCTCTCGACATGGCGGCATTCCGGCTTCAACGTCTTCTGCGGCAATCGTATCTCGCCCACTGATGATACGGCTATGGAGAACCTGGCCCGCTACATCATCAGGACGTCCTTTTCCCAGGAAAGAATGCAGTACCTGGATCAAGAGGGGACGGTCGTTTATACATCCAAGGACGGCACGACAACCATGCCCAAAATGTCAGGGGACAATGCGGATAATCAGTTTCATCGAAGATCCGTCGGTCATCCGAGACATCCTCAATCAACTGGGACTTTGGCTGGCAAGGGCAAGACCGCCGCCGAAAATGCATGCGCAACCCGTCTGTGTGCACAGCATAGGTCGGCAGGTTGATACATCATGGATGACGTCTCTCAAGTCCCCGTCAATGACGATTACCTTTATCGGGATCCCGAATATTCCTGGGATGAATACATCCAGTCATAACGCATTTTGAAAAAAGGCGTGCCGGAGAGGTGTGTCTGAAATGGGCTCAAAACTTGTTACCGCGAAGGCGGAGAATGCCCCCTTGTCGGCTGACTCGACCAAAAGACGGGCTGATTTCTCAAAAGAACGGCCACCAATCCATCTTTCTTACCCAATCGCATCGCCAGCCCCTGCTTTTCGATGTAAAATACCCATTGACAAGCCAAAACAGCCAACCTATACTTCCACCACGAAAAAGGAAATTCTTATCAATTATCAATCATTTTCAGATTACTTTCGGATTCAGTAGAAGCCACCAGAGACCGAGGCAGGAAGCGATGGCCGAAGCAATCAGGATGCCCAGCTTGGCAGCCTCCAGCAGGGCTTGATCGCCGGCGAAGGCAAGCTGGCTGATAAAGAGGGCCATGGTAAAACCGATGCCGCCCAGCCATGCCGCCCCGAGAAGATGGCGCCACGTAACGCCTGGAGGCAATTGCGCAATGCCTGCTTTGACGACGAGCCAGCTCATCCCACTGATACCGAGGAACTTGCCCGTTACGAGGCCGGCAATGACACCCAAAGTAACGGGATGAAGCAGCATCTGCCCAACATTCAACGTGGAAAAGCTGATACCGACATTAGCGGCGGCAAACAGCGGGATTACCCCGAAGGTCACCCAGGGAGACAGCAGGTGTTCCAGGCGTTGCAGGGGTGACTGAACTGCCTGGGCGGCGCCCTCCACATCCCCGGCAATGGCGGCCATATACTGGTTGCTTAAGGGATGATCGGCGCCGTCGTCGTTGAGCGTCGCGGCAAGAAATGTCTGCTTCAACTCCTCGATCCGCATGTCGAATTGCCGCGGCGTATGAGACGGCCGGGCGGGAATCGCAAACGCCGACAAAACACCAGCAACCGTTGCATGAATGCCTGATTCCAGTAGTGCCAGCCATAATAATGCCCCGACCACCGCGTAGGGAAGAACAAGACGAATTCCGGCCCGGTTGAAGAATATCAGGACGAGAAGAAGACCGCCGGCAATTCCCAGAAACGCCAAATTGATGCCCTGTGTGTAAAAGATAGAAATAATGAGCACCGCTCCGAGGTCATCCGCAATCGCCAAGGCCATCAGAAATATGATGAGATTACGGGGTATTCTCCCTGCAAGCAGGACAAGGATTCCGACAGCAAAAGCGATATCCGTTGCCATGGGAATGCCCCAACCGATAGCCGCCGACCCGCCGGGATTCAGCAAATGATAAATAAGAGCCGGCATGATCATCCCGCCGACCGCGCCGGCCACTGGCAAGATCGCTTTACGAAATGTAGAAAGTTCTCCCACCAAAATCTCCCTCTTTAATTCGAGGCCTACCACCAAGAAAAACAGGGCCATCAAACCTTCATTGATCCATTCTTTTAGGGATCGTTCCAGTATCCAGGAATCGTAACTGAGGCCCACCGGCCTTTCCCAAAAGTGCTGAAACGTCGCCCCCCACGGTGAGTTGGCTATGAAGAGGGTAACGATGGTCATAACGACAAGGATTATTCCT
>JBAQLR010000147.1:0-8454 GCA_049302035.1 Syntrophales bacterium | reverse complement strand
GCCCACGGTGGCGTTCAGGATGCCGGCCAGTTCCTCCAGGGCAGCGTAGCCGTCCGGTCCCCCCATGCCCCGACCGCCGGAAACGATGACCAATGCTTCCGTAAGATCGACCCGGCCGCTTGCGTCTTTCTGCACTTCCAAAACCTTTGTCTTGAGTTGCGCCGGATCAATGGCGATCTCGGTGGCAATTACCTCGCCCGCACCGGCTTTTTCGACGACGGGAAAAACGTTCGGCCTTAACGACGCCAGCTGTGGATTAGTTGCAGATTGGACTTCCACAAAGCACTTCCCGGCATAGACAGGCCTCACGGCAACCATTTTACCCGCGGCAATTTTGACATCCGTACAATCGGTCGCGAGCCCCGTGGCAAGCTTGCCTGCCAGTCGCGAGGAAAGGTCCTTTCCCTGGGAAGAGGCGCCCAGCAGGATAATTGCAGGTTCCTTCTCCTTCACCAGTTTGGCTACGGCTTCGCTGTGCGCATCCGTGGTATAGAGGTCAAAAATGGCATCGTCGGCCACAAAAATTTTATCCACGCCGTATTTGGCCAAGTCTTTGGCGCCAGCGGTTACGCCGTTGCCCAGGAGCACGGCACAAACTTCCTCACCGAGCTCGTCCGCCAACTTTCTGGCCGTGCTTGCCAGCTCAAAACTTATCTTCCGCAAAACGCCGTCTCTTTGTTCGGCGATTATCCACACATCTTTAGCCATAATAGTATCTAACCTCCTGTTACTGTCTTGCCCGCTCAGGCGGGAATTTGTTGACGCCAAAATACCGCGCTTACCGTAAAACCGGCACGGTGATCTTAGATAACCTTTGCCTCTTCCCTCAGCAGTTTGGCCAGGGAGGCCGCTTTGGCGGCCGGATCATCGCCGCTGATGATCTTCCCGGCCGCGCGCGCCGGAGGCGGCACAAAGCGCAGGACACGCAGCTTCTTATCCAAAGCAACTCCCAGAGAGGCCGCATCCTTGACATCCACAGGCTTTTTCTTGGCCTTCATGATGCCCGGCAGCGAAGCATAGCGTGGCTCGTTTAAACCCTTCTGGGTCGTGACTAAGCAGGGCAACGAAGCCTGAATCAGCAGTTGAGCGCCCTCAATCGGGCGAATGGCCTTGGCTACCGTGCCATCCACGTCAAGCTTGGTTACCACGGTAATCTGGGGAATGCCCAGCAATTCGGCCAAAATGGAGCCAACCTGGCCGGCGTCGTCATCGATCGCCCGCTGCCCGCAAAAAATAATATCATAGGGAGTCTGCTTGATGGCCGCCGCCAGGGCTGAGGCGGTCACATAGGCATCGGCGTCTTCAAGCGCTGGGTCGGAAATGTGGATGCCCTTATCGGCTCCCATCGCCAGGGCGGTGCGGAGCGTTTCCATTACCCGTGCCGGTCCCAGGGAAACAACCGTTACCTCGCCGCCATTTTTTTCCTTCAGCCGCAGAGCCTCCTCCACGCCATATTCGTCATAGGCGTTCATGACCCACTTGATACCTGTTTCTTCGATGCCCGACCCGTCCGCTTTTACCCGTATCTGTGCTTCAGTATCAGGAACCTGTTTAATGCACGCGATAATGTTCATGTTTTTCTCCTTCCGGGGATGTCAGCGACAGTTATTAAATTCTGCCGCCACATCAATGTTAATTTTGGTGATATTACATAGCTATCATGTGACTTTTATCTCTACCTTCTTTTGCCCCCTTAAGTCAACAGGCAAGTTTCTGTCAAGCAAATATTTTCCTGCTAAATAGCCAAAGATAAATTGTTAGTTATTGACAGGGGGTGGGAGGGAGTGCTAATTTACAGCCGCAATGTTAGCAGAACGTCAGCGACGTTCAAGCAAAAATATTCGCGTGACAGGGTGTGTGGCTGCAAAACGACAGGAGAAGGAGCATGAAGAAAATTTTGGCAATATTGCTATTGCCGGGGTTTCTGACGATCTTAAGCATGTCCGTCTTGTCTCTGAGCTGCCATGCAGCGGGGCAATCCTCCTCCTCCCAACCGTCCTATTTTAGTAATCCCTCGCTACTTGGCTTCGACTGGGCATCTAAGCGCGGTTTTGCCAATTACCATTACAGCTTTGCCGGAGGAGACGCCGGTATCCGGTTGGGCAATCGCAGGGAGAACACCGGTCCCGGTCAGAAACTGTCTCTTGCTGCCGGAGAGTTCCGGGATATTTGCATGACGGGCTATGTCCGTAAGACGCTTGGACCTCTCGCTATCCAGGGAGACGCCCTTGTTTCCTCGGAAAAAGGTGGACTCTACGATGCGGTGACAACCAGGTTTTACGGGCAGAGCCAGGATGGCCAAGCCATGGCGCTACGCCTCGATGCCAGAATGGACAGGGGTGCAGCCTATGTGGGCAGCCGGATCCTTTACGCAACTGGCGGTAGCGATGCTACCGGGAAGAGAGAAGGAATGTCGAGCTCCGGACAGGCGACGGCCTTTGGCATGGAAAACCTTGGCGCTTTCAGCACCCTTCTTCTCAACGGCGGCGATGGCGACTCCTTAAAAACGCCGAGCAACGCCCCAGCCGTGAAAAATAATTCCGACAGCATCCGGCTTTATCAGGTTTATGGCGGATACTCGCCCAGCAATAAAATTGGCATGATGGCCCGTTTGAATTATGCGGAAATAGGTAAAGCGCGGGCTTTCGACAGCAAGTCCTATGGCGCCGAGCTTGATATCCTTGGATCTTACAAGATTTCCGATAACCTGACCTATAACATAGGCGCGGCCTATATCCTGTCGGGTGGCTCCTTCAAGGATAACACTTCGGCGGAAACATCAAACGCGTATCACCTGCTGCACTGGTTGAATTTGAATTTCTAAGCTTATTGTTGGCGGCTTAGGCAAGGAACAAAAGAGGGAAAAAGCCATCGACAGGATATTCGGCGATTTAACCGGCCTGGGGCCTGAGCAGCAGAAAAAAATCAGGCAGTTATATAGACGTCGCATCCCCCCGGATACCATTGTCACCCAGGAACTTGCCCGGCAACTTACGTCCTTGGGGCAGGAAATACGCAGGCAGATCGGGCTTCTGATCAACCGTAAGGGCGAAGTTGCCTATGTTACCGTCGGTGATCATCGGGGTATTATGATTCCCGATCTCTCGGCCTACAGTTCTTCTCCCGCACGCTTCAAAGGTTTACGTCTCATCCACAGCCATTTAAAACGGGAAGGACTAAGCGATGAGGACTTAACAGACCTGGCGCTCCTTCGTCTCGATCTTGTTTGTGCCATTGAGACGGGAGAAGACGGTTTGCCCGGTCTGGCCCATACTGCCCACCTGATTCCGGAGAATCCCGAAGGCCGTTATTGGCAAATCATGCCGTCAGTATCTCCCGCAGGGTTGCGCGGCGACTTCATCTCTTTCATTCTGGCGCTGGAGGGCGAATTTGCCCGAAGACAAAAAACCAGAAAGATCGAGACCACCGATCGGGCCATTCTGGTACGGGTGGATACGGGGGAGGGGCGTGCGGGGGACAGGGCCATTTCTGCCGAGATTTCTCTCGATGAACTCAAAGAGCTGGCCAGGTCCGCCGGGGTGGAAATTTTCGATACGGTCATCCAGCGCCGCCCCGAACGTGACCCGAAATTCCTGATGGGAAAAGGGCGTCTGTCTTCGCTGGTTATCCGGGCCATGCAGATCGGCGCCAACCTGCTCATCTTCGACCATGAGTTAACCCCCGCCCAGGTGCGTTCCATCACCGACTTTACGGAACTTAAGGTTATCGATCGCACGCAGTTGATCCTGGATATATTTGCACAGCGGGCGCACAGCCGGGAAGGCAAGATCCAAGTGGAACTGGCCCAGTTAAAATATCTCTTGCCGCGTCTTACTCTGATGGATAAGGCTTTGTCCAGGCTGACCGGCGGCATCGGCGCGCGGGGGCCGGGGGAAACCAAACTGGAGATAAACCGGCGAAGGGTCCGGGAGCGCATTGCTCTTCTGGAGAAAGACATTAAAGGCGTGGAAAAGTCGCGCGGCCAGCGGCGAATGCGCCGGAAAAAGGCGGGTATTCCGATTATTTCCATCGTTGGCTACACTAATGCCGGAAAATCCACCCTTCTGAATGCCCTGACGGCAAGCGCCGTTTTTACGGAAAATCGCCTTTTTGCCACCTTGGATCCCAAGAGTTCGCGACTGCGCTTTCCCCGTGATACTGAGGCTATCATTACAGATACTGTCGGTTTTATTAGAGATCTGCCTCCCGATCTCTTCGCGGCCTTTCGCGCTACCATGGACGAACTACAGGAAGCTGATTTTTTGCTCCATGTTGTGGACGTCGGCAATCCTTGTTTTGAAGATCAGATCAGGGCTGTAATAAAGATTCTGCAGGACTTGGAAATTGCCGACAAGCCTACCCTGCTCGTCTTTAACAAGGCGGATCGCCTGGCGGACAAATCGCTGCAGGCCGAGTTCTGTCGGCGTTTTAACGCGATCGCCATCTCTGCGCTGGAGCCTGCCACCCTCCCACCCCTTATTTTAAAGCTGGGTTCCCTGGTGCAGCCCCGCTAAAGGGGAACGCTCTCCCTTTTTGTTCCCAGCCCACCGGGTTTTGCTTGACACCCACAGCGTCTTTCCCTACACTTCCCCCGCGAAAGCCAAGGATTTTTACTCTATAATAAGGAAGCGAAGGGTCTATGCGGCTGGGGATGTGGTCACAGGCACCGCCACGGTGATGAGCGCGATAGTGGTCCGGTAAGAAAGCGCCCCCCCATCGATGCTTACTTGCAGGGAAAATGAAATTTTGCGGGAGAGACAGTTATTAAGCCGTAACATAAGAAAAGGAAACATCATTATGACCAACAGCTTCAACTGCGTTGCGACCAGCATCGGCAGCTTGCCGACTGTGGATCCGGAAAGTGCCGTAAAACTATCGTTCCAGTATCTGCCTGAAGCGCCTTTCTGGCCTCAGCTCCCGCAGAGGGATTTCCGTGAGCAGATGCATGCCCAATACAGCGAGTCTTTGCCAGGACTCAAAATCGATAGGGAAGGGAGAAAAGTCTGGATCGATACTACCGGAGATTTTGCGCCAGCCTTTGAGATTTTTTTTGAACGCTATCTTGCGAGGGATTACGGGTTCTTCAGGATAACAGAGACATATGCCCCTGGATTTTATGCATTTCTGCGTGCTTTACAAAATGAGCCGCTATCGAAGTTGCGTTACGTCAAAGGCCATATCACCGGCCCTCTGACCCTTGGAACATCATTCAAAGACGAAACTGGTAAGGACATTATCCACAACGAGATGTTCTTCGATGCCCTGGTCAAGGGGCTCGCAATGAAAGCCCTGTGGCAGATCGAGGAACTTAAGCAATTCGGCAAACCCGTTGTCATTTTCATTGACGAGCCGTCCATGGAATCGTTGGGCTCCGCCTTCTGCGCCGTGTCATCGCAGGTCGTGGCAGAGAAACTGGATGAGATCATCGACGCAATCCATGAGCTGGGAGGCCTGGCCGGTATCCATTGCTGCGGGAACGCAGATTGGGCCATGATATTCAACACCAAGGCAGATATCGTGAACTTCGATGCCTTTGCATACATGGATAAGGTATTGCTCTACCCAGGTGATATCAAGAAGTTCCTGGGACGGGGCGGCGCTCTTGCCTGGGGGATTGTTCCTACAGGAGCATTCACCGGGAATGAAACTGCTGAACTGCTTGTCTCCAAGCTCGAAGCAGGCTTCCAGCTTCTGAGACAGGAAGGCATCGCTCTGCAGACAATCCTGCGGCAAAGCCTTCTCACTCCCTCCTGCGGTATGGGCAGCCTTACTATGGAAAAAGCTGAAGCGATCCTGAAGTTGCTGAGAGAGGTGTCCGACAGGCTGCAAATCCTGCGACACATTGGAACGAAGAACTGGTCAGGAATGATCTCATAAAAGCAATTACCATGTCCGTGAACCCGTTCAGAGTCCGCACCCTGTTCGTTCCGGTCTTTTACTCACGATCCCGGTCAACCGCTCGGCGGAGAGTTTCTCAATTATCATCTCCAAAGAGACTTTACAGAAAGAAAACAAACCGCTTAGCTTAACAGGAAAACTGGACCCATGTGAGGCAATGGCTCGGTTGTAATCGCTCAGATAATCCCTGCTGTACCACCTGTCAACAGCCTCTAAGCCAAGGGATGGAGGCTTTGCCGCACTGGTACCCTAGTATCAGCGCCCCTAGTGTGAAGTCGGCGTTGTTGAAGGGGCGGATGGTTATGTGTTTACGCAAGTAACATAAGACCAACCTGGACAAGACCAATCATAAACCCCAGGACTCCGCCTACCAGCTCTATAAACCTGAACTCCTTTTTCATGATCGCAAAAAGGACTTCTTCCAGTTTATCGCTTGAAAACGCTGCTACTTTTTCTTCGACAATGGTATGAACATCAAGATCATTTTCCAGGGTTGTGCTCAACATTCCAATAAGCTCCTTGATCATCTCTTTCACCCGCCCGAGCATAATTTCCGTAATCCTCTCCACCATCTCATCGTTAAGGAACATTTTCAGCATGGGGAAAACTTCCGGTAATTTTCCTGAAATGATTTCTTTCAGCCGCAGGGCAATATGTTCCATGGTGGCATCGGAGGTTGCGTTTTCCTTGAGGTGGTCTGTTACCTCCCCAACTGAAAACAGCTCCGATGAAACAAGATGGCCGATTTTATGGGCAAGGGCTTTTTGGCGTTTGGGAAAAACACCATGAAGTTTAATAAATAAAAAACTTTTTTCTGTCCGAGGGTGAAAAAGCATTTTTACCGCAATGTAATTGGTCAGCCAGCCGATTAGGGCTGCAATTATTGGAAGAGTGTAAACAAGCATCAAATAGAGCCTCCTGATATTTTTTTAGGTCGGGAATATAAGCGTAGTTCGTGGAATGGTCAAGGTAAATAGGCATGTACTCTTTTGTTTGAGCGCCATTTTGCATTTTGAAAAATATCTTTCGCCGCATCTTTGTATCTGTCGGCACTCTTAAGTTTCTTTATCCTTTCAAATGTTTTGTCAAAAAACCATTAAGCTTGTTAACAAAGGCCCGGCATTCCTTTTTACCGAATACCGATGGACCGCCCGTCATCATGCCGCTTTCTCTTAGTCCAGTCATCAGATCACGCATGGCCAGCTTGTCCTTGATGTTGCTTTCCGTGTAGAGACTATCCCTAGGATTGAGCGCAAAGGCACCCTTGGCAACCACCCGGTCTGCAAGTGGGATGTCGGCAGTAATCACCAAATCGCCCTTGCGGGCCAGTTCAACGATCCGATCATCGGCAAGATCAGGCCCATCAGGTACTATAATGCTTGAAATGACAGCTGACGGAGCATATCCCCCCCTTTTATTGGCCACAAAAACCAAGGGCACTTGCAAGCGTATAGCGGTCCTGATTAGTAGAGCCTTGGCCGCATTCGGAAATCCGTCTGCATCGACATATATCTGTTCAGACAAGGGTCTGAATTGCCAACTATCCAGTTGACTATTTTCTGTCATTGGCTATTATGCGCGCCGGAAGGAAATAATTATGAAACAACTTGGCGGTTCACAACGAAAATATCTACGCTCGCAGGCGCATCATTTAAAGCCGCTGGTTATCATCGGCCGCAACGGTATAACGGAACGGGTAATCGGTGCCATTGATCTTGTCCTGAGGGATCATGAACTGATCAAGATAAAATTCAGCGAATTAAAGGAAGACAAAAAAGAAATAGCCGCCGAAATCGCGCAAGCCACAATAAGCGAAACGGTCGGGATTATCGGCAACATCGCGATTTTTTACCGCCAGCAGCCCGACCTGGAAAAAAGAAAAATCATAATCCCGTAGGGCTTTTCATCGGATAGATATTCATTCTGTAGCAAAAAATCTCCAACCCATGGGACTCCCGCGGAGGCGGGAGTCCCGATAGCAGCGAGAGCTTTGCACAACTACCTGAACTTTCCATTGCCAAGTCACTCTGAAAATGAAGTCCTTCGGGCCACTCACGAGCGGATGGCCTCCAAAAATTAGCATTGTCACCATAATTGAAAAGTTAATCAAAATCATCAGTTAACTTCTTTACCTCAGGCCCGTATTTTTTAAAAAAGCGGGCAGGAAAATGAACCAGAATCAAAAATACGAAAATTCAAAGGTCTCGACAATGGATACCGAGCAAGCAAACAAATAAATCTGTCCCCTTTTATGGTATCGTAAGTGCGGTATGGATGGCGGGCGGCCTGCCTGCTAACCATGTATTGTTGCCATGCCGACAACCGATGACAGACTGCGTCTGGCGATAGGGGAGGCGCACCGGCGACGCCGTAGTCGCTTGACCAATTCTCGTGAAAACTGGCGCGGACATCTCTGACGGGGGCAGTCTTATCCTGAAAATCGGATAAAGCGTACACTACTTGATTGCCACTCCCAAGTACTCCAGGAACAACCGGTCTCTGGCTACTGATTCGGTAGACCATCGGTAGTCGCCCATGGCCGTCTTTATTTGCGTA
>JBAQLR010000146.1:0-4382 GCA_049302035.1 Syntrophales bacterium | reverse complement strand
GGGCGCCCCTTGGGGGATGCAGGTTTTCTGAAGCGCATAGAAGAATCAGTTTGTCGTGTTCTCCAACGACAAAAACCGGGACCAAAACAGAAAGATATCGATAGTTAGGTATACTGTCCCCCGAATAGGCCCCCGAATAGGCAGTGAGATATAAACGTGCCCGTGATTATTCCCATCTTTGTTCCCCAGGAAGGCTGCCCCCAACGCTGCCTTTACTGCCATGAGGTAAAGGCGGCAGACGCTCCGCCCACAGTGGTTACCGAAGCACACCTGCGGAAAATCGTTGCCGCCTGCCTGCGTAAAGGGTGTAGGGAAAGGAGAGCGCTGCAAATTGCCTTTTATGGCGGTAACTTTACCGGTATGGCAAGGGAGCGTCAGCAAACATTGCTGGCCATGGCCAACGGGTTGATCGATGAAGGACTAGTAGAAAGCATCCGCATCTCCACTCGTCCGGATTATATAACTGAAGCAGACCTGGATTTCCTGAAGAAATTCCGTGTCCGTACGGTGGAGATCGGCGTCCAGTCGCTTGTGGACGAAGTTCTGAGGATTTCTCGGCGGGGCCATACAGCCGCCCAGGTGCGGCAGGCATTGGCGCTGCTTAACGGGCGCGGTTTCGAGACGGGTGTTCATCTCATGGCAGGCCTGCCGGGCGACACCCCGGCAGGGTTCGAAAAGAGCGTTCGGGAGGTTATTGCCCTCGGTCCGCATACAGTGCGCATCCATCCCACCCTGGTTTTTGCCGGTACGGAGCTGGCCGCGCTCTGGGAAGCGGGCGCTTACCAGCCCCTCACCCTGCCGGAAGCCATCGCCGTCGGCAAATATGCCTTGTGCGCCTTTACCGCAGCCGACATTCCCGTCATTCGCCTGGGCCTGCAGACAACGCCGGAGATGGAAAAACCGGGGGTCATCGTGGCCGGACCTTATCATCCCGCTTTCCGTTCTCTCGTGGAAGAGGCGATCTTTTTGGATTTAGCCTCTACCCTGCTTACCCAGCGGGATGTGGAGGGGCGGGAAATCGTTTTTTCCCTGGCGCCGCAGGACATCTCCAGTTTCCGCGGTCATAAGAACGGGAACATGCAGGCGTTGAAAAACATTTTTCGCCTGAAAAGCCTTGCCCTGTCGCCCAACCCCGGACAGCCGCGGGGCTCGCTCGTGTTGGCATAACAGAACCACGCTAACCTAAAGGTCACAGGTAAACAGGATAAGTTCGTTCACGAAATGGCTTGCTGGCAGTAAACCATTTCTAACTCGCCAATGCGGTGACGAGGCTGCTTACCACCGGAAAGCAATTTCTACCTTACTATGGAGGAAAACTACTTTGTTCAAATCTGGTTTTATCGGCATTGTCGGCCGACCCAACGTGGGAAAATCAACGCTGTTGAATGCCGTTACGGGGGAAAAGCTAGCCATTGCGACCCCGAAACCTCAGACCACGCGCAATCGGATCATGGGGATCAGAAACGTGGAGCATGGGCAGCTCATCTTTCTGGATACACCGGGCATTCACCGGCCGGAAACCCCTCTGAACCGCCATATGGTGGATACCGCGTTGGACACCTTTGGTAACAGCGACCTGCTGCTCCTGGTGGTTGATGCCGTTTCGGGATGCAATAGAGATGATCACCTCGCCATTGAGGCACTGCGTGAAGTAAAAATACCCGTTCTCCTGGTAATCAACAAGATCGACGGTATCGAGAAAACCAAGCTCCTGCCGCTCATCGACAGGTTGCAGAATCTGCTGCCCTTTGCCGCCGTTATCCCCCTTTCCGCGCTCAAGGGTGATGGCCTCGAAATACTCCTTGCGGAGATATTGCAGCTCCTACCTGAAGGCCCCGAGTATTTTCCGGAAGAAATGATGACTGATCGTTCCGAGCGATTTATTGCCGCCGAGATGATCCGGGAGCAGACGATTCTCCTGACCCGGCAGGAGATTCCCTACTCCCTGGCGGTCGTGGTGGATGCATTTAAGGAAGTAAAAGATGGCAGACTGCTACGTATTATGGCGACGATCTCCGTGGAAAAGGACTCCCAGAAGGGTATCCTGATCGGCCGCCAGGGAGCGATGCTAAAGAAGATCGGCACCGCAGCCCGTCTTTCCCTGGAAAATTTTTTTGCCGCCCGAGTTTATCTGGAGTTGTTTGTCAAGGTACGCAAGGACTGGACCCAGGATGAAAAGCTGCTTAAGGAACTTGGCTACGGGGAGAAAATGTGAGGCAAGCGGAGCGTTAGGCAGCAGCCTAACGCTCCCCAATAATCGTGTCAACATAACACTCTTACGGCAGATTTGTCCTTATTTGCCGTTTACACGTAAACTGGAAATAAAGAGTATTTTGTCGAAGGTACGTTTCAGGGTCGGGCTGGTGAAGTTCAGCATGGCGGACGAATCAGGAAACTCCACCTCATCACCAACACTTAACTTGGTTATCGCCGCCGCCGCCCATATTTTCTGGCCTTTTTCTTCCACTTGCAGATAGGTGTACCCGCCAGCATCCATGGTGGCGACAACCTTGCCTTTGTGGCCGGCGGCCCCGGCCTGCCCTGGCATTACGGTGCCATGGGGACTGCCCCCCATCGGCATCTGCTGGGAGGACACATCACCCTGCGGGACGGGTGCGGATGGCATTTCTTTAGGTTTATCCTTGCATCCGAATACGGAAAGCGCCACGATGCAAACGGCTGTCATTAACTGCTTCTTCATCATTATTCTCCTCTGGCTTAATTTTGCATACTCGTCCGAAGCCGACAATCGTTTCCTCGCAGAAAAAATTGCTTTAGCCCGTTTACCCCGATACCGGAATTTAAATTAAAACGTGTGAATGGCTATCACACATCACAAAAGGATTGCAATACTAAAAACCAAATCAAAGTTGTTATACCCACTCGGACCGGAACATCTCGGCACCGGCGGCACTCGTGAAATCAGGATTGTGAAAAAAGTGGCGCCATGTTAACAATGACGACGCACGCAATGATTAGGCGAGGGAGAAATGCGGGAAATCGGTTTTTAAGATGATAAGCCATATAGCCAAACGATTAATTTTCATGCTCCCCCTTCTCGTCGGCATAACCATAATCTGCTTTGCAGTCATGCATCTGGCACCCGGCTCGCCGACAGACATGGAAACCCAGATGAATCCCCGGGTATCTGCGGAGATGCGGGAACGTCTCCGGGCGATGTACGACTTGGACAAACCATTGCCCGTTCAGTATCTCCTCTGGGTAAAAAAGCTGCTCCGTCTGGATCTGGGAACCTCATTTTCTCCGGATCACCGGCCCGTTGCAGAAAAAATTCTGGAACGGTTACCCGTCACCGTGACACTTAATATTGCGTCTCTACTACTTGTCGTCATAATTGCCATTCCCATGGGCATTTTATCCGCCGTACATCATAATTCCCCCTTTGACAAAATAACCAGCGTTTTCGTCTTTACCGGCTTTGCCATGCCCACCTTCTGGCTGGCACTCCTGCTCATGATCCTTTTCGGAGTGCAGTTAGGCTGGTTGCCCATTTCCGGTCTCCGCTCCCTCAATTACGAATACCTGCCCACCGGAGAAAAATTCCTTGATTTGATACGACATCTGATCATGCCCGTGCTGCTCTCTGCCTTCGGCGGTCTGGCAGGCTTCTCCCGTTACATGCGGGCGAACATGCTGGAAGTAATTCGACAAGATTACATCACTACCGCCCGTGCTAAAGGCTTGCCGAAAAGGATCGTCATTTACAAACATGCCCTACGCAATGCTTTGCTGCCTTTAATCACGATTCTCGGTCTCTCCGTTCCAGGATTAATCGGCGGCAGTGTAATTTTTGAAACGATCTTTGCTATCCCCGGCATGGGACAACTTTTTTATATGGCGGTAATGTCGCGGGACTACCCGACCGTAATGGGCATCCTCTTTATCGGAGCGATGCTGACCTTATTGGGCAATCTCCTCGCCGATATCTCTTATGCTCTCGTTGATCCCCGGATCCGGGTTTCATAATCACCATTAACGTCAATGATCACTAAGGACTCGTAAAATAATTACATGTTGACTTGCTTGTTTGAAGGCAAAATGGTGTAGTTCCATTCGCCATGGAACTCATCACGCACAATGCGTATTGCCGCAAATTCTGCGTCAGTCACCTTGATCCCTTTTGGATACGGTTTTGAATCGAGTTCGGCACGCACTTGCAATCCTTTTCGAGCAGTGGTTGCGGCAATTAGATTGACGATCACTTCATGGCTCACCAACGGCTGTCCCCTCCAGTTCATGCTAATGTGTGAGAACAGCCGGTGCTCAATCTTATTCCATTTGCTGGTTCCCGGAGGAAAGTGACTGACCCGGATGGGAATGCCCAGTTCATCAGACAACTGCTGCAATTCCAGCTTCCACAG
>JBAQLR010000145.1:0-27921 GCA_049302035.1 Syntrophales bacterium | reverse complement strand
GGCCGTTGGGGCCGCCGCCGATGATGACCACATCGCAGTTGATCTCCGGCGGTTTGACCTTATATACCGGGTGTGAATAGAGCTTATGCCACTCGCGTTCTTTTCGTTCCATCTTTTTCCTCCTTTTCTTCTCTTTTAGAAGGGCCTGCCATCTACGTCCCAGGGTTTGGGAAGATGAAGGTCTTCGGCCATTACCTTGTAACAATTATAACCCTGCATACTGTGGGCGGCGCCATAGGGATGCCAGGCCGACCCGGTGCAATAGAGTCCTTCTATCCCCGGCATCTTATGACGCGCCAGTTCAGCGACAGGTCTGAATTTGCCCGACTGGGAGGGGATATTGTCTATGACGCACCAGTTCCCCGTCGGGGCAAAGTTTCTGGCCAGATGCGCGGTATAATAGGGGGTTACGGGCAGATAACCGCCGATGATGTCCCAACTCACATTCGGCGCGTACTCATGCATCTTCTTCACGACCGCCTCGGCATGCTCGGTCTCCTTCTGCTTCCATTCCTTTTCCGAGAGACGCCAGGCGGGAAGGACAAACTGTTCCGTGAGAACAGTGAAATTGACATCCGACGGGGCGATGAGGGAGTCGCCGGGGCTGGTCTCACTCGCCCCATGAAAGGCAAGATCGAGATTGAGCTTAGTGGGCCAGATGCCAAGCCTGCGTTCGCAGCCCTCCTTTCTAAAGGTTTCATCATCCATGTCTCCCAAGGCCAGAACCATCGTCTGCCAGCAGTCGGGGTTCCACGCCTCCGCCTTGTACCTTGGTCTCTCTTTGAAGGCCCAGGAATACCACATCAGACAGATGTAGTCCCGCTCGATCGCATTTACCTTCCGCAAGAGCTCGGCAGAAAGATAGTCCTTGCCGATCAACTTGTTGCAGAGCTGGTCCGGATCAACGTCCGTAATCACCGCCTTTCTTGCCTCGATCTCGGTCCCGTCCTCCAGCTTGATCCCCACGGCCCGGCCGTTTTTGATGATCACGCGCTCAACAGCAGAGTTGGTATAGCCGCGTCCGCCATTCTCCAGGATTACCTTCTGGGAGGCATGGGTCTTGACATGGGTAGATCCTTTTATCCAACAGGACATCGGATAGTACATCAGGGTATTAACGATATTGGCCATAAAACCTGACCCGGCCTGATCGCCCTCAAACCCCAGAGATTGATTGATCCTGCTAAAGGCATGCCGTACATGGGGATCCTCCCAGAGCGTTTTGTTCATCTGGATCGGCGACATGAAGAACCAGGAGGGATCGAGTCCGGAATCAGGCTGCTGGATCATGCGGTCGATCGCATCGGGCTGTCCCGGATGCGGCGCGGGATTAAAGAACGACTCCAAGAGATATGGTTCCCACTTGGTCTTCAGATTCTTCCAAAGCTTGAGGTAGGTGTCGGCATCCTTCCGGGAGAACCGGGCAATTTCGGCGGCGGTTCTCTCCTGATCAGGGTCAACATCGGGAAAAGCCGCGTACTGGACAAGGCAGGTATCGTCCTCACTAAATAAGCACCCGGCGGCAACTTCGGTGTAATCCATTTTTACCCCATAGGTCTCCCACTCGGGAAAGTCCCAAAAGGTAGGGATGTGATACTGAGCAGTCATCGCCGTTGAGCAGGTATTGCCGAGAAAACCGGGCGCTGGCTCTTCCTGACACCAACCCCCGCCTAATTCGTGCCGTTCTTCAAAGATTCCAACCTCCATTTTTGCATACTTGGTGAGATACATCGCCAGGATCAGGGCTTTATTGCCCCCTCCCACGATTACGACATCAAAACTTTTATCCGCCATTTCTTTGCCTCCTGCCTGCCAAACAATACGATACTTTGATTTATTTTCGAACAGGCCCTGAGGCCCGATGAGAAAGAGAAGTGCGCTAGTTACCGCCTGACACAGAGCCCAGGAACCAAAAACAACGCGCCAAGCATACCTACCGGGACTTTATGAGACCCTGTAAGTATGGAGATGATCGAGGCTGAGTTTATTATGGAAGATTTCGCAGAAAGGGGGGAGGAGGGATCCGGAAAATACCTTTTAGAAGTATTTTTAATAACTTGAAGCATCTTACCCACCATTGACCGCCGCTTAACGCGCAGGGCGCGCTTTCCTCGAACAAGGACAAATAGTTGATCTTTAGACAATTCCAAGTAACAAGCGCATTCCGCGCCACGGATTCAGGTATTACGGTTAGTGCTCCTATTGATTTTTCAAAAACATGTCAAGGATAAATCCCGGACAAAACTGACTATTTGACAGAAGGTAGCTGCCGCCGGTTAAACCGGGGCGAATAATTTAAAGCTGAAGCCCTTCTTCATAAAAAGGGCTTCAGCTTCCAACTATCTTAATTAATTTTAATTTTACGATCAGCAAATTTTTTATTCGTATCTACATCAATCTTTCCGCGGAGAAAAACCATAGGCGTGGCAATGTTCAAAGCCGCAACCAAATTTCGTGACGATAAGGTTTTCTACATGTCCGTGGCAAAGTGCCGGAGAAAATCTTGTTGCCGTTGGCTTCCGAGACGGTATAGCCGGGACCGTCAAATACACCGACCATGTAACCGCCGTATTTGAACTTGCCGCTGTTGTTAATACCGAAATCGGCCGAAGCTTGAATGCCCAAATCGTCTAACAAATGTTTCCCCTGCACGCGATAGGGCCAGATGGAACCGTCATAGTCATCGGACGGCGTTGTCGGCGGGCATCAATTAATGACAATTTGGTTGATTTCCAGGGAAGTCTCCTTTACATTGGGAACGTCAAAGTGAGGGAATAATGTGCAGAAGAACATCCTGATCGTCGATGATGAAAAAGATATCGTAGAGTTGGTGGCCTATAACCTGGACCGCGAAGGTTATCGAATTACCAAGGCATATGATGGCCAGCAGGCCTGGCAATTTATCCGGGAAAACCGGCCGGACCTGCTAATTCTTGATCTGATGCTGCCGGGCATCAACGGTTTTGAGCTCTGTCGGCTGATCAGGAAACAACGGGAAACGGAAGATCTGCCGATCATCATGCTGACGGCCAAAACGGATAGTGTGGACAAGATTATGGGTCTGGAAATCGGCGCTGACGATTATCTTACCAAACCCTTTAATGTCCGGGAATTGCTTGCCAGGGTGCGGGCGGTACTCCGCCGGTGGGAAAAACCAGCCGTAACCGAGGAATTAGAACAGCTTGTCTTTCAAGACCTGATGATCGATTTCCACACTTATGAGGTGACTGTTTGTGGCATCAAAGTCGATCTGGCGCCCACCGAATTAAAACTCTTACGTTTTTTTATAACCCACCCCGGCCGCGTTTACACACGCAACCAGTTGCTGGATCATGTCTGGGGTAATGAAAGCTTTGTGGAGCCGCGCACCGTTGATGTACACGTCAGCCGACTGCGGGCGGCGATTGAAAAAAACAAGGATGATCCCCGCTACATCCTGACAGTCCGCAGTATCGGTTATAAATTTACGGCGGCAGAACGGGTATCGCCGCTTAATGATTAATGATTTCATCATTGTTACCATTATTCATATATCTTTCATCATCCTGTCATCAGATTGTAAAAATTCCTGTTTATAAGCATAGGCAACTAAATCCGGGAGGAGATCATGGAGGCATTGTGCCGCACGTTTGATCATGCCAAGCTCGATCTGTTCAAACACTCGGACATCGAACGAGGATATATCGAGGCCAATGATCGTTAGGGTACCCTGATAAGAATGCCGCTCGTGACCTTGAGTCTGGCCGTGATCGACAGCGGCAGCGTATGGGCCGAACCCCATCCGGCCCTTTTTTCCGAATGTGCCGCCTCGCTGAAAAAAAAGGTCAAGCGTCTGACAAGCGCAACGGGAAAGAGCGGCTTTGCCTATGAGAAGCGTCAACCTGCAACAAATATTTAACCCGTCTGTAATCGATGTCCTTGATGTGGAAATAGATGAGGCGTGCTGAACCTGCTGACGGTGAAAGTCATGCGTGAGGCAGGCATGTATATCTCCGCCAAGTGGACGACTTTTGCCTTCATCAAGCGCCGCCGCCGAGCCCCGCACTTTTCACCAAGCTTTCATACCATTGTCATAATGCTGCAACAATCTTCCGGTACACTCCGCCCAAGTTAGAACCCCATGTTGGGGAACTTTACTAATGTCAACAAGAAAGAAAGGAGAAAACAATGTTTAGGAAAAAATGGGTTTTTTATTTTGGCATCGTGGGTTGTTTGGTTATGTGGGGGAACTTATCTATCGCTGCGGAACAGGGGTTCCTCTTGGGCGAGGAGAGCAAGGGGTTTACCGTCAAGGCGGCGGAAAACACGGACATAAATGTCCGGATCCGCCTCCAGCCACGGTTCGACGCGGGAGACCTGATCAAGAGCGACGAGACGGCCCCGACCTCTTATGAGAGCGAGACAGACTTCTACCTGCGGAGGATCCGGCTGGAGCTTGGCGGCCACCTCGTGAAGAACCTGACGTACAACCTTACCTTCGAGGGAGACAAGAACAGCAAGGCCCCCGGCAAATCGAGCAACGAGGTAAAGATACTCTACGCCTACGGAAACTACAAGTTTGCGGATCCCCTCTCCGTCCGTTTCGGAAAAGCGAAGCTTCCCTATTCCCGGGTCTCCCTCACCTCCTCCTCGAAGCAACTGCTCGTTGAGCGGCCCTCCTCGACGGAAGACGCCAAGAAGCTCTTCGATGACTATTACCAGGCGCACCTCCTCCTCCACGGCAAGGTTGCGAACGGAATCCTCGCCTACTCCCTGGCCGCGGGGGACGGGTGGGAGTCCGGCGCCACGGTGAACGGCAAGACCGTGCACAAATCCGGGATACTCTACGTGGGCCGTATCGAGCTATCCCCGCCCGGCTGGTTGGAGAAGAGCCAGAGCGACGCTCACCTGGGCAAGGGACGGCACCTGACGCTGGGAATGAACTACGCCGCCCAGAAAGGGATCGAGTACGCAGGGAATGCCTTCGAGGAAGACCGAAATCTATGGGGGGTGGACCTGTCCGGTCACTGGCAGGGCCTCACCGCCCAGGTGGAGTACAACGCCTGGAAGGAGGAGTACTCCGATCCCTCTAAGGTGGACAAGGAACCCAAGGGGTGGTACGCCCAGATGGGATACTTGATCCCGGGCGTGAACGTGGAACCCGCCGTCCGGTACGAAGTCTATGAACAGGACTCGAACAAGTCAGAGACGGAGCAGAAAACCATCACCGCCGGCTTCAACTGGTACCTAAAGGGGCACAGTGTGAAGCTCAGCGCCAATTACGTGATGACGGAGTTCGACATACACGCCAAGGGATTCCTCGTCGACGACGACAAACAGAACGTCTTCCAGCTCCAGGGGCAACTCTACTTCTGATCAGGCAGGCTGCGGCCTCCCCCCGGGGCCTCCCGATAGGGCAAATTGGGAGGCCCACAATTTATGGAGCTGTTAAATGAAATCTCAGACACTGAGCGAACGCTGGAAAGAATTTCAGGCCTTGACCTTCTTCAATCAGGTCATGGAACTGTTTTTCAAACTGCTCATACTGTTTGTTGTCCTTGTCCTGGGGATGGGGCTTTTTCGACTTTTCTTGGAAGTTTGGAGAGTCATATGGGGAAGCGACCTGTATATGCTGTGCCTCTTATGTGCAGAATGTTAGATGTGTCTCGCAGCGGGTATTATGCCTGGCTGAAGCGGAAACCTTCAAAGCGCAGCCAGGAGGAGGGGCGTCTGGAAGTCGAGATAAGGGCTGCCCATAAGAGAACCAGATGTACCTGCGGGCCGGAGAGGTTAAGCGCGATCTTGCCGCTGATGGCATCAAGGCAGGCATCAGCCGCATCAGGCGGATCAGGAAGAAGCTTGGCATACGCTGTCAACAGATAAGAAAATTCAAGGCCACGGCTCCCAATGAGATATGGGTAAGCGATATGACTTATATCGCTACTGATGAGGGCTGACTTTACTGTGCGGACCATAAAGATATCTTCAACGGAGAGATTGCCGAGTACTGCATTACGAAATTCAGAGGTGATCTATCCAATATCACGGTGGATTTCAATAATGAGGAGGGTGCCATGAAGCTCACAGAAAAGGTATCATGTTTGATGGGGCGTGTCCAAGAGAATCTACTTCCCCATTTGAACCAATGCTTGAAGACGCCGCTCACCGCCCAGGAGGAACGCTTGGTATCTATCCTGGAGATTATGCAGGTTGAACGGGTAACCGGGTACACGATGCGCTCGTAGAACAATATCTCTCGACAGAGCTTATCGGGCACACCAGCCGGGATTCCGCCGCCATTGTAGGGCGTGAGAAACCGGCCAAGAAGGAAGTCAAAGAGCCGAAGAAGCCCCGCAAGAGGGGTCGTCCCGCCAAAGGTGAGCACCGGGAACCTGGACTAGTTGCGAAAATACGGATAAATAATAACCAGGCGCCGACGTCTGACGTACAAAAGGCAGAAAAACAGCAAGGGGATGGTGCTAAACCTCGTAAGAATAATCATTTTGCAAGACGCTCTAAAACAAAGAAATTTCACACATCGGTCATATCACCGCAACAATCGTGCGCTATAAAGCAGCGCATGAACGTAATTATGGAAGTAGAAGTAAAGACTATGCATCATTTCCGCAAAGTCATCGACATTCTCATCAAGCTGATGATTCCCCTTGTGATTATTGCCCTCATGATGGGTATCGCGCGCATTATTCTCGACCTCAGGGTAGTGTTCGGCAGTCCCACGATCGCGGCGGGCTTTGACCTGATGGTCACCAATATCCTATCCATGTTCGTGGTCATTGAATTGCTGCGGAGCATCATCGAGTATTTTGAGGTTCACCGCCTCAAGATCACGTTTATCATCGATGCTGCCATTGTTTTCGTGCTGCGGGAAATTATGATCGGACTATACGGGCACACGCTGGCCTACATGGACATCATTGCCCTGGCGGTGCTCATTTTGATCATCGGGTGCATGCGGACCCTGGCCATCATCTTTTCGCCGGAGAAGGTAAAAGAAGCAGAAGGAGTATAAGGAATGGAAAAGGATATTTTGGAAAAAATAGAAGAAGTAGTGATCACTGCGGCCATGATTATCGGGATATTTCTGATGGTTCTCTATTGGCGGTGATAATGCGTCTCTGTATCCACTGCCAGACCATCGAGAAAAGCGCCCAAGAGACCCGACTGTATATGGTGACGGAACAGCGGATCGAAGCGTTTAATCCTTCGTAAGTAGCAATTACTTTTTGCATTTTTCTGGCAGCAAATAATTGCTACTTACTTGCCCCGTTTATTGGGGTTAAGTCCTGATAGGTTCATTTAGTTTCATACAATATTCACATAAGCGTCATCATCTTTCAACAGTTATAGTTTATAAGATTGCACAAAAGGGCGCTAGGTCGTCTGATCGGGGGCGTGATACATAAAAAGAGAATCAGATTTTTTAGCTTTGCAAAGGATATTTTATGATGGACCAAGCAATGAATAATACCGAAGAAAAGGCAGATCACCAAAAGACAAGCGACGGTTTGATAAATGTGTTCGAGCATATCCTGAAGAATTCGGAAGACATCATCATGACGGCGGATCTGGATGGAAAAGTGGTTTTTATCACGCCTAATGTCGTCAGTCTTTTAAAATGCCAGCCCTCAGATTTAATGGGGCGCCATATCCACGCTTTTTATGAGGGCCAAAAAGAGACGGCCAGGATGCTCACGGAAAAGTTACTGGCAGAAAAAGAAATACGCAGCCTGGAGATAACCATGCGGCGGGCCGACGGCGAGACCTTCCCGGCAAGCCTTTCCGCATTCCTGCTCACCGATCAGGACGGACATGCCAGTAGAATAACCTTCATTTATAAAGACATCACGGACAAGAAACGCCTTGAAGAGCAATTGCTGCAAGCCCGCAAGATGGAGGCCATCGGCACGCTGGCGGGCGGCATTGCCCATGATTTCAATAACCTGCTCATGGGCATTCACGGATACACCTCACTGATGCTCCTGAATATGTCGCCAGGCCATCCACATTGGGAGATGCTGAAAAGCATTGAAGAGCAGGTGCAAAGCGGCGCTGATCTCACAAGAAAGTTGCTGGGCTTTGCCCAGGGAGAAAAATACGAAGCCAAACCCACAGACATGAACGATTTGGTTAAAAAAAGCGCCAAGATTTTCGGACGTACGAAAAAAGAAATCCGCCTACACGGGCGCTATGACAAGAACTTGTTGACGACCGAAGTCGATGCGAGCCAAATGGAGCATGTGCTCCTGAATCTCTACATTAACGCCTGGCAGGCCATGCCTGAGGGCGGAGACATCTATTTGGAAACCATAAATGTGCGGCTGGACGAACTTTGCACGCAGCCTTATAATGTTCCGGCGGGTTCCTACGTTAAAGTATCTGTGAGTGATTCGGGCGTGGGTATGGACGAAGAAACAAAGCGCCGCATCTTCGAGCCGTTCTTTACCACCAAAGAAAGGTGCCGGGGCACTGGGCTCGGCCTGGCTTCCGCTTACGGCATTGTGAAGAGTCACGGCGGCTTCATCAAGGTCCATAGCGAAAAGGGGAAGGGTACAACCGTTACCTTCTTCCTTCCTGCCTCCCATGGCATAGTTGTCAAACAGACGCTGTCACACGTCCGTCTGCAAAAGGGTTCGGAAACGATCCTCGTTATTGACGATGAAGAGGTAACGCTCCATGTTACAAAGGAAATGCTCGCAAGCTTGGGATACCTGGCGCTCGGCGCCGGCAGCGGCCGGGAGGGCGTGGAAATTTACCGTCAAAACACTGCCGACATTGCCATAGTGATTTTGGACATGATCATGCCCGGCATGTCGGGTTTTGAAACCTTTGAGGCCTTAAAGCAAATCAACCCGGATGTGAATATCCTCCTGTCCAGCGGCTACAGTTTGAATGGGCAGGCCAAGGCGATTATCGACCGTGGCTGCCGGGGTTTCATTCAAAAACCTTTCGGCATAGAGGAATTATCAGCAAAGATATGGGCAAGTCTGCAAGACATAGCCGCGACAACCTATGGTATTGCCCTGTAAAATTTATATGGGAAGCGATCAATGAGCCGTAGCGAACCTTCATCCTCACCCTTTTTAAGACCCATTGCCAAGAGGTCAAATCCGCCATTGCTCCGAGATACAATTGAGAAAATGGCCGTCCGGGGACCCAAGGGGGTGAATATCGAAGCCTTGCCTTTCTCGATCAACGATACAACCGCCGGGAATGAGACGGAGTTGCAGGCCCTGGTAATCGGCAATAAGCGATGCGTTGATCTCCCGGTCATAATTGCTCAATCCAACTATTTTGCTAATATTCTCCGGCGGTCGGCGGCAGGCGATCTGACGAACAAAGCGGTAAATGAACTGGAACAATTCATCAACGGCAATGCCGAAGAGGTCTGGGAAAATAGTTGGGTCAGATTTCCCCGAAAGTACCTGGGTGCTTTTGCCAATCAGATCCTGGAATGTGATCTCCTGACTGACAAGTCCGATCCAGGATGCGGCAAAAGAACCGACGTAGATCGATTCTTATACAGGGACAATGGTCATGATTTTCTCCGCATCCCCATCAGTTATCTATTGAAGCTTGCCCTGGCCGACGCCATCGATTACCGTCATGCCCCACCGACCGTGATTGAGGAGCAGGGTCGCATCTTACTGGACCATTTTTTATGCGATAACACCTCGCCCGAAACCTATTCCTTCCATGTAGTGTCATTACGGCAGGAACAGGGTCAGGAAAATGCTCTGGTCAGGGAAACGGCCCAGCGTTTTCTTTTCACCCAGCTTCTCATGATGTATGCCAACACTTGGTTTGGGCTTGCTGACGGTGGTCAGAGGGCCATGGTCTTTTTTTCACCCCACCCGCCGCTTCGACAAAAAAAACTTAATGCCTGCATCTCCGATGCCTTCTACCGGGAACTATTTATGAATCCCTGTCTGACGGGCTGGAACCGGGGTGAAAGCAAGCAGGAATACATGCATATGTGCCACCGCGTCCTGAGCCGGAGTCAGTTGAACGCCGTTGCCAAGCTGCGCGAAGCGGGCATCATTACCAGCAATCTGGTGGTCCTCCCGAATACGTCAAATATCAGTTTGGCCAATAATGGCATCCACGTCAGTTTGGGCAGCCGCAAACTCGGCGCCTTGATGGAGGATCAAGCTTCAGGATTTTCCGCCCCGGAAGAAAAGTACGTCGGCGACCTGGCTATCAAAATCCTTGAGCATTTTTTACCCCTTTTTGTGGGGACATACAGTGCGGCTCCTTATCGTCTTGATTTTACCGACTTTCACCCGGAAAAGGCGCTGGGGTTCCTACCGCACGAGCTGGATTTTACCCATCTGCGGATGATTTGGCGTCGCTGGAAGAATAAGGCGCACCTGAAAATACTTGGCCGATCGGTGACCCCCTTCGGACCACTCTGGCTTGACAGATTGTTAAGCGGCTTGTTTGACCTCCGTGGGGATTGCGTTCCCGATTATCGTCTGATTGACTATCTTGTGGCAATGATGAGTACGGAGAAGAGTCCCGCCCTGGATGGCACGCTAAACAACCATGCGCGTTTGAAACAGGACTTGAGCGACTTGGGCGTTTTCGATAAGCAAATGTCACTCTATTCCTTTATCAAACTGCGGGAATACGGAGTCATGGGTTTTTCCGGTTTTGAAAGCCGACATTATAGTCTCTTTCCGAGCTTTGCCCAGGATATGGGGCAAGCGGTAGATCTACAAAATCTCCTGCATGCGCTGGCCTACAAGTATATCGCCCAGGGAACCGTCACCCACGCCCATATACCCGATGATCCCTTTATCGAAAGCGAACGACGTCAGATCATTTTTGGTTGTGCCGTCAATATCCCCACCTTCTACGTCCGTCGTGCCACGGGGAATCAATTTCTGAGGAAGATTGTGAGTAAATGCGAACGAATGAGAGCCAGCCGACGCTATCCCGGATACCTGCGTCTATATCATAAGGAGTATTGCCGGGCGCTGATCCGAATTTTGCAGGAAGATGCCGCAGACCTGATTGACCTTCTCCGATTGAAGGAGACAATTTCCGATCTGACTCGCCGCATTGATGAGCCCAGCATTTATGGTGCAGCAGGTAAATTACAGCGGGGCATATTAAACAAAGGTATATTTTCACCGCTGGATATGAAGGGCGAGGAGTTTAACGGTCAGGCGGAAAAGTATTACCGGAATGATTTACGAAAAGCGCATATTCGGGAAGCATGGCAGTGCCTTGCCCAGGATCTGCAGAGATTGGAAACAGGGTGTTTACATAAAGGGGAACTGTACCGCGATGCCCTGCAGTCGATGATGCGCGGGCAATGCGTCGCGGATTTCATTGCTCTTCATGAACAGGACATTTTGGAAGAAAAGGCCTCTGCCGATGTTATCGTCAAATTGTTGCATCTGATGATCCTTACGATCCATGCGGACCGCGCCATGATGAACCTGCATCCGGTGAATTGTTCTCCAAAGGTTTTACCGGTAGGGAAGCAAATAATAATATGAGTGCCAAACATTCCCCGATAAGGCATCAATATATCGACCGAGAAAGCGGACAGGTTTGCACGGAACGTCTCTACGCCCATCGGATGATCGATCTGCTCTACTCCAATGTCCTGGAAAACGCTCCCTTTCTGTTCCGCCTTTTGATTGGCGCCCGCTTCACTAAATGGCTGGGCTACCTCAATTACGAATCGTTCATCGGCGGTAAAATATTGGGCCATGACGAATTTATAAAAGCCTGCAACATTTGCAGCGGGGAATGTCTCGAAGACCCTCGGAATCTGGACACCCTGAAGAAGATTTTTGAGAGGAAGCTCCGCTATTGGGATTGCCGCCCCATGCCGAAAGACGTGGGCGCCGTCGTATCGCCCTCTGATGCCAGGATGCTCTGCGGGACTCTGTCTGAAACTTCCCAGCTTTTCATAAAGGGTAAGTTTTTCGATCTGGAAGAGCTCCTCGGAAAAGACAAGAAGCGGTGGCTTGCTGTCTTCCAGGATGGCGACTTTGCCCTTTTCCGCCTGACACCGGAAAAATATCATTATAATCACACCCCTGTAGCTGGTAAAATCATTGATTTTTATCAGATCGGAGGTCTGTATCATTCCTGCAATCCTCACGCCGTTTCGACTGTGACGACTCCTTATTCCAAAAACAGGCGCGTAGTCACCATTATTGACACCGATGTGCCTGGAGGCACGGCCATAGGCCTTGTCGCTATGGTTGAAGTGGTTGCCTTGATGATCGGCGGAATCATCCAATGTTACAGTAAAAGACGCTATGACGATCCGGTTTCTGTAGGCACAGGAATATTTCTTGAAAAAGGTTTGCCGAAGAGCCTTTTTCGACCTGGGAGCAGCACTGTCGTTCTCCTATTTGAGAAAGAGCGGGTATGTTTCGCCAATGATATTATAGCAAACATGTCGTCAATGGATTTGGTAAGCTTTTTCAGCCAGGGTTTCGGCAAGCCTCTCGTGGAAACGGAAGTCAAAGTCCGTTCCCTGATCGGGCATGTCCCCCTAACCGGCAGCACTAATTTTGGAGGCACAGTTTATGTCCAATGAACTATTCATCGCCTGCGTAGCGGCAGGCCTGGGGATACTTTTGTATTGGGGCTTCAGGGTGCTGCCGCAGGATAAATGGCAATTTCTGGCTGCCGTTCCCCGCAAACGCCTTGAAGACGGCAGCTGGCAGGCCGTTAATCTTACCTATTATGGTCTCTTTAATGCCTTGGCTCATGTAATCGCACTCTCTATCCTCTTGATTTTGACAGGTTCCATCGGCATCTCGGAAGATAAAGTACTCTTCATCATGCTGGTCATGATGGGCGCTTGCCTGCCAGCGTCTCGCCTGCTTGCCGGTTGGATCGAAAAGAAGCCCCATACTTTCACCGTGGGCGGTGCATCCTTTGTAGGAATCCTCCTGGGGCCGCCTGTGGTCTGGCTTGTTTATCGTACTATTTATCCGAACGTCTTCCTTCCCTGGCTGCCCCTCTTGGCTGCTTTGGCTGTTGCCTACGCGGTGGGCGAAGGTGTCGGACGTCTGGCCTGCATCAGCTTTGGTTGCTGCTATGGGAAGCCCATTGTCTCCGGGCGCACTTACTTAAATCGTCTTTGCCAACGCTATTCTTTTATTTTTACGGGAACGACGAAAAAGATCGCTTACGAAGGAGGGCTTGGCGGTCGGCAGGTATTTCCCATTCAAGCAGTCACGGCCACCATCTTCATCGGGGCAGCCCTCAGCGGAATGTACCTCTTTCTTGTTGGTGCGTACGGTCTATCCTTTTTTCTCACCATTCTCGTCACCCAACTGTGGCGTTTTTTGTCGGAGATGTTCCGGGCTGATTACCGGGGCGGGGGCTCTTTGTCGGCTTATCAGCTGATGGCCTTATTGGCTCTGTCTTACGCGCTGGCAATCTGGTTCCTCCTTCCCCCGGTAACAACTGTTGCCGATATCCGGAAAGGAGTGGAATCCCTCTGGCAACCGGGAACAATGCTCTCCCTTCAGGCATGGGGCGTTGGAATCTTCTGGTACACAGGCAACAGCCGCGTCATCGCCGCTCAAGTATCATTTCATGTTAACAAGGAACTTACTTAATGGAAGATATGGTCAGTGCGCAAACATCTGAAGGTCCCATAAACCCAAACCAATGCGTTGGGGGGAAACATGCAAAGCGATTCAAGCAAGGTGCTGCGCGATCTTCACTCGCGCTAAGCTTTAAAATAAAAATGCATTTCAAAATGAATTGCAGGTCGAGAAAAATGGCCTTACAGCATATGGAGACAAAAGGAATGAAAATAGGCATTCTTACAGCCGGTGGCGATTGCCCGGGAATAAATGCAGCGATACGAGGTGTGGCTAATAGAGAGCTACCGCAAAGCAATCGATAAACCTCAAGTGATCGTGAAGGTTTTGATTGCTTGGTTTGTATTGGTGGCAACGGACTTGAAAGTAAATCCGGGCCGGATTGACAATCAAGTTGACAAAAGAAAGCGATTACTGTTGCGACTTCGGCTATCGAGGATCTGGAGGCTATCCGCGCCTGGTATGCCGATCAAATAGCAAGATATCCGGTAACTATCTTGAAAAGCAGATGTTTTTTCATAGGGCTAACTTGTTTCTTCTTCAGTAAAGCTCTCGTGCCTGACGCTTTTACCCGTTATCATATAAACAACCATATCGGCTATCCCTTTTGCGTGATCTGAAATTCTCTCAATGTTCTTCGATACCTGCGAGATAATCATGGCCCGATGGATATTCCTGTGATCCTCCATCATAAAGGTAAGGAGCTCCCTGAATATCTGGTCGTTCAAGTTATCCACGATTTCGTCTTCCCGCCTTACCTTATTTGCCAGGTCAACATTTTCACTCACAAAGGCATCGAGGCTTTCCTTAATCATCCCGCGGGCAATCTCCGCCATCCGGGGAATATCAATGTAGGGCTTCAGTTGCGGTTCCTCGTTCAGGATGAGCACCTTTTCGGCGATGTTGACGGCCATGTCGCCGATTCTTTCCAGGTGCCCGTTTATCTTGATGGCCGTGGTGATGAATCGCAAATCTATTGCCGCCGGCTGTCTCAAGGCGAGAAGCTTTATGCATTTTCCCTCGATTTCCACGTCAAGCTTGTCAATCTGGTCATCCTCGGCGATAACCTGCCTGGCAAGCGGGGAATCCCTTTCGATCAGCGCCCTGGTCCCCTTTTCAATCACCTGTTCGACAAGGGCGCCCATGTAAATCAGGTTTTCTTTTATTTCCTGAAGTTCCCGTTCGTACTGGCTGCTGGTATGCGGTTTCTCTTCCATTGTTATCTCCTTAAGATGAATTAGCCGAACCGGCCCGTAATATATTCTTCCGTGAGCTTTACGGACGGCGCGGTGAATATTTCATCGGTACTGTCAAACTCGATCAACTCTCCGAGCATCATGAAGCCCGTTGTGTCGGAAATACGCGCCGCCTGCTGCATATTATGCGTAACGATGAGGATTGTCACCTCTTTTTTTAGCTCCACAATGAGTTCTTCGATCTTGGAAGTGGCAATCGGATCAAGGGCGGACGTCGGCTCGTCAAAGAGGATGATTTCCGGTTCCGTCGCCAGGGCGCGGGCAATGCAGATCCGCTGCTGCTGGCCGCCGGAAAGGTCAAATGCGAGGCCATGCAGGCGGTCCTTCACCTCATCCCAGATGGCCGCGCCCCGCAGCGATTTTTCCACCCGTTCGTCGAGGAAGCTCTTCTTCCTGATACCACGGACGCGGAGGCCGTAAGCGACATTCTCATAGATGGATTTCGGAAAAGGATTCGGTTTCTGGAAAACCATGCTGATCCGCACCCTGACCTCGATAGGGTCGACTTCCGGTGAGATAATGTTGTGGTTTTCCGGATAGAGGATAATCTCCCCCTCATAGCGGTTGTGCGGATAGAGATCATGCATCCTGTTGAAGCACCGGAGGAACGTCGTCTTGCCGCATCCGGAAGGTCCGATGAGCGCCGTCACCTCTTTCTCGGCGATCGGCATGTTGATATTCTTCAGGACATGAACGCGATCGTAGAAAAAGTGCAGCGACTTGACTTCTGCCTTAAGCAATTTATTTACCATTTGATCTTCTTCCTGTACTTGTAGCGGATGTAAATGGCCAGGCCGTTCATCAGAAGCGTCATCAGCATGAGAACGATGCCGGCGGCAGCGGCATTTAGCTGAAAGGCGTGCTGCGGACGGGAAACCCAGTTGAACATCTGTATCGGCAATACGGTGAAAGGGTCCAACAACCACTTGAAGGAAAAGTAGGGGAAATCGGAAGATAGGGGCGACGAGGGGAGAAAGGCGATGAAGGTCAGCGCCCCGACCGTTATGATCGGCGCCGTCTCGCCGATGGCGCGCGAGAGGCCGATAATCACGCCCGTCAGAATCCCGCCGGTGGAATAGGGCACGATATGGTGCTTGACGGTCTGCCATTTTGTGGCGCCCAGGGCGTAGGAGGCTTCGCGGATCGAGTTCGGTATGTACCGAATGGACTCGCGGGTCGCCATGATCACCATCGGCAGAATCAGGAGTCCCAGGGTCAGGCCGCCGGTCAGAATGCTCTCTCCCAATTTAAGAATCTGCACGAAGAGGCCTAACGCCAAAAGACCGTACACAATGGACGGCACGCCGGCCAGATTGGCGATATTGATTTCGATGATGTCCGTCAGCCAGTTCTTTCCGGCATACTCTTCAAGGTAGATTCCCGCGGCTATGCCCAGGGGAATGGCAGAAGCCGCCGTTACCAGCAGGACGAGAAAACTTCCGACCAATGCGGAAAGGATGCCCGCCTCTTCCGGAAAACGTGAAGGAAAGGAGGTGAGAAACTTATAGCTAAGTCTCGGCATGCCGTCTATCGCAAGATCAATGAGAAGCACGGCAAGGAGAATAAGCCCGATCAATGTGGAGATCAGGCCGATAACCGCAAAAGCCCCGTTCCGGAATTCATTTTTCCGGATACTTGCTTTGATTCTGTCCATGGCTTAATAGACCTCCCTGATCCTTTTTCGCAGAAAATATCCGAGTATATTGAAGCCGAGCGTCATGAAAAAGAGGGTAATTCCGGCCGCAAATATGGTCTGATAGGAAAGCGTTCCGTGAGGAACATCGCCCAGACTCACCTGCACGATATATGCCGTGAGCGTCTGCACAGGCTCAAGGGGATTGGCGGTAAAGTTCGGCTGGCCGCCGGCGGCAATCGCCACCACCATGGTCTCGCCGATGGCCCGGGAGATGCCGATGATGAAGGCGGCGGCGATGCCGGAAAAGGCCGAGGGTATGATTACCCTGAAGGAAGTCTGGAGTTTCGTCGCGCCGGTGGCAAATGATCCTTCACGGATATGCATGGGCACCGCCCGCATGGCGTCTTCGCTCACCGAACTCACATAGGGGATGATCATGATGCCCATGATGATGCCGGGACTTAAGGCATTGAACCCGGAAAGGTCGGGCATTAGCCGTTGCAGGAAGGGGGTCAGGAAGAGAAGTGCAAAGTACCCGTAAACGACGGTCGGCACGGCGGCCAGAAGCTCCAGTGTCGGCTTGATGAACTCGCGCAGCCGGTGTGAAGCGAATTCGCTCAGATAAACGGCAACGAGGAGACCAAGGGGAAGAGCAACTGCGAGAGCTATGGAGGTCGTCAAAACAGTCCCCATGACGAGGGGCATAATGCCGAACTTAGGCTCGGAAAAAAGCGGCGTCCATTGTCTTTCCGTAAGAAACTCCTTTAAGGAAATTTCTCTGAAGAACCCCGATGATTCATAGGCAAGAATAGCGACAATGCTTATGGTAATCACCACAGAAAGGAAGGCGCTCAGAAAAAGGATTGACTCGATAATTTTCTCTTTGATTTTCCTGAGCGCCTTTTTTTTCTGCCTCATTATTTTTTGGTTTCCTCCAGCTTCATTAAATCCTCGATCTTCATGCCAACCGATTCCTTGCCGCCAAACATGCTCCCGGTCTTCTGCTCCGCAAGTCTTTTCGTTGCCAGCTTGTAGGCGTTCGCCGGAAGGGGCACATACTTGACCTGCGCGGTCAACTTCGGCGCGTGCTTAAGGTAATAATCGACGAAATCCTTCACCTCCGGCTTATCGAGAGCCTTCTTGTTCACGTAGATGAAGAGCGGCCGTGAAAGTGGATCATAGGTCCCGTCCATGACGGTCTGGAGCGACGGGGTAATCGCCTTGTTCTTTGCGGGGTTCACGATCGGGACAACCTTCAGCTTCTTCTTGTTCTCTTCATAGTAGGCAAGGCCGAAATACCCCATTGCGTACCTGTCGCCTGCAATGCCCTGGACGAGGACGTTGTCATCCTCGCTCGCGGTAAAGTCGCCGCGGGATGCCTTTGACTTGCCGTTAATCGCCTCGGTGAAGTAGTCGAACGTGCCGGAATCGGCCCCGGGACCGAAGAGCTTCAGTTTCGAATCCGGCCATTCGGGACGTACATCCTTCCATGTCAGTATCTTGCCCTGTGCCGCTGGTTCCCACATCTTCTTCAGGTCGGCCACGGTGAATTGCTTAACCCAGTCGTTCTTCGGGTTCACAAGGACCGCCAGGCCGTCGTATGCTACGGGAAGCTCGATATATTCGATGTTCTGCGCCTTGCAGGCCTCAATCTCCTTCTGCAGGATGGGACGGGAAGCATCGGATATGTCCGTCTCGCCCCGGCAGAACTTCTTGAATCCGCCGCCGGTGCCGGAGATGCCTACCGTTACCTGTACCTGACCTTTATGCAGTTTCTGAAACTCTTCGGCAACCGCCTCGGTAATCGGATAAACCGTGCTCGATCCGTCAATCGCCACCCTCCTGTCTGCGGCTGAAGTCAAACCAGGTAATCCTGTAGCCAGTAAAACAAACAACCCCATCATCGTAAAAAACTTTTGTTTCATATTTCATCTCCTTTCTTTATTTTTGTGGCCAATATAGACGCTAATTGTTTCAGGAGTGTGACAGAATGATGAAAATTATGTAAATTCTCGTGAGCCTCTTGCAAAATGATTATTCTTACGAGGTTTAGCACCATCCCCTTGCTGTTTTTCTGCCTTTTGTACGTCAGACGGTGGCGCCTGGTTATTATTTATCCGTATTTTCTAATGGGCGCACCTCTCCCGTGGTGCAGCATTTTCGCTTTTTGACAAGCTATAATCTAGCCAAGCAGGTGCAGAAGCTGATCCGCAAACAGAACGATGACGCCAAACATCAGATGCTGGGTTACCCGGTTACCCGTTCAACCTGCATAATCTCCAGGATAGATACCAAGCGTTCCCCCTGGGCGGTAAGCGGCGTCTTCAAGCATTGGTTCAAATGGGGAAATAGATTCTCTTGGACACGCCCCATCAAACATGATACCTTTTCTGCGAGCTTCATGGCACCCACCTCGGCTCTGTTTTGCGGATACAAAACTATACCAGGAAATGCCATGAAGTTCAATTATTACAATCCGTTATTTCGTCTTTTTGATGAAAATAAATCATCCCTCATTTTGCAAGAGGCTCAGTACGAGAGGCAGTTCCATGAACGGAAGTTAGCGGCATGAAAATACTTCGTGTCCACTATTTGTGAAAAGCATTTCGAAGAATCAGCACGGAGAGATTGCCGAGTACTGCATTACGAAATTCAGAGGTGATCTATCCAATATCACGGTTGATTTCAATAATGAGGGGGGTGACTCAGTACGCAAAGGAAATCGGCAATTCTCGTGTAATGGTGACGCAATACGGTTCTATCTCAACAGGAGGAAATATGAAAAAAATGGTAAAAAGTGTCCTGCTTATCCTGGTTTTGCTGTTAGGAACGGTCCAGGCGGTACTTGCCGCAGACAACAACTTGGTCATAAAAGGCTCCACCACGGTGCTGCCGATTGCTCAGGCGGCGGTAGATGCCTACATCAAGAGCCACCGGAATGTGCAAGTCTCGCTTTCCGGCGGCGGCTCCGGCGATGGCATCAAGGCCCTGATCGACGGCTCCACGGATATCGCCGATTCTTCCCGGGAAATCAAAAAAGATGAGATTGAACTGGCTAAATCAAAGGGCGTAAATCCCGTGGCCACCGTCATCGCCCATGACGCTCTCACACCGGTCATCCATCCGACCAATAACTTGAAGGGCCTGACCATCGATCAGTTAAGTCAAATCTACCAGGGCAACATTACGAATTGGAAACAGGTCGGGGGGGCTGATTGGCCCATCGTAGTCATCTCACGGGACTCCTCTTCCGGAACCTTTGAATCCTGGGCCGAGTTTGTCATGAAAAAGGCCAGGGTAACCCCCAGGGCGCAGATGCTCGCCTCCAACGGCGCCGTTTATACCGCCGTCTCAAAAAACAAATATGCCATAGCTTACCTTGGACTCGGTTATGTCCATAAAGGCGTGAAAGCCCTCTTGGTAAACGGTGTCGCCGCTTCGGTAGAGACAGCGGTAACGAAAAAGTATCCATTATCCCGGGAACTCTACATGTACACCAATGGCGATCCGAAGGGCGAAGCAGCGAAATTCCTTGCGTTCATCAAAAGCGCCGCAGGACAGGCTATTGTTGTTAAAGAAGGATTTGTGCCTCTGGCGCTCCCTCCCAGGGCGAAGCAAGGAAAGTGAGCTCAGGGGAGGAGTTCCTGCGCAAGCGGTAGTCGATGGATTACCGCCTGTGCGGGAATGACAACAACGAGGAGGAGGAGCAACGGTATGGAAAACGCCTTTATTATGACCCGTAGTCGCAAAGAAAAGGTCGTCGGAAAAATTTTCTTTTCCCTGGCCCTCATCTCCCTGGTCGCCCTCGTACTCATTGTTTTTTTCCTCTTCCGGGAAGGCCTGCCCATCTTTGCCAAGATCTCGCCTTCCGGCTTCCTTTTCGGTATTGAGTGGTATCCCACCTCTGACCCAGCCTCTTTCGGCATCTGGCCCCTGATCGTCGGCTCTCTGGTGGTCACGCTGGCAGCAACGACTATCGCCGTGCCGCTGGGGATACTGGCCGCCGTTTATGTTGCCGAAGTTGCTCACCCTGCCGTAAAAGATGTATTTAAATCGCTGATCGAACTGCTGGCCGGCCTGCCTTCGGTGGTCTTTGGCTTTTTCGGCATGGTTATTATTGCCCCTTGGCTTCAGGATACCTTCGATCTGCCGACGGGCTTGAACATTGTCAATGCCTCCCTGATCCTCGCCTTGATGGCCATACCCACGATCGCCAGTCTCTCGGAGGATGCCCTCTATGCAGTCCCGCGCGAGTTCAAGGAGGCCTCCTTTGCTCTCGGGGCAACAAGGTTTGAAACCATCGCCCAGGTAACCATTCCCGCCGCACTTTCCGGCATTGCCACGGCGGTCATCCTGGGCATGGCCCGCGTCACCGGTGAAACAATGGTTGTGCTCATGGTGGCCGGCGGCGCTGCCGCTTTACCCCGAAGTATCTTCGATTCGGTGCGTCCCATGCCGGCCAGCATTGCCGCCGAGATGGGCGAAGCCCCTTTCGGCGGTGACCATTATCACGCTCTCTTTGCCATCGGCATTGTCCTTTTTATCCTGACTTTGCTGTTTAGCCTGGTCGCCGATTACGTGGCCAACAAATTCAAGGAAGTCGGTTCGGGAACCCTATAAAGTGGTGGGAAGTATGGAGAGCTGGGGAAATACACCGATGCGCTGGCGGTACGGCAAGGAGCAGCTGTTTTTCGCTCTGGTCCGTTTTGCCACCCTCATCATCGCCGTTGCCCTGGGGGGCATACTCCTGCACATCGTTATCAACGGCATAGGCGCGATCAATTGGACTTTCCTCACCAAGCCCCCTACCGATGGCATGACGAAAGGGGGCATCATGCCCGCCCTCGTGGGGACGTTTTATCTGATGGTGGGAGCCATGGCTGTCGGTTTGCCGCTGGGCGTCGCCTCGGCTGTTTACCTGTCGGAATACGCCCGCCAGGACCGCAAGGTTCGGGCCATTCGCATCGGCATCCACTGCCTCGCCGGCGTGCCATCTGTGGTTTTCGGCCTCTTCGGCTTGGCGTTCTTTGTGGTCTTTTTGAAATTCGGTTCTTCCATCCTGGCCGGCTCCCTGACCCTGGGCCTGCTCATCCTGCCGACGATTATCGGCGCCGCCGAGGAAGCCTTGAAGGTGGTCCCCCAAACCTTCCGGGAGGCATCCTTAGCCCTTGGCGTCTCCAAATGGAAGACCATCCGCAAAATCGTCTTGCCGGCGGCGCTGCCGGGCATTCTGACGGGGTCCATCTTGGGAATTGGCCGGGCAGCGGGAGAAACGGCTCCGATCATGTTCACGGCGGCCGCTTTTTTTACAACCAAATTACCCCGTTCGATTTTTGACGAGGTCATGGCCCTGCCCTACCATATCTACGTATTGGCGACGGCGGGCACGCACATCGAGGAAACACGCCCCCTCCAGTTCGGCACGGCGCTTGTCCTCGTGGCGCTCATTCTGGCGGTTGATTTGATTGCCATCGCCATCAGAAGTTATGCAAGGAGAAAAAAGAATTGGTAAACATCGAGACCGACGAAATCATTACGGTAAAGCAAGTGAATTTTTACTACGGCCCCTTTCAGGCCCTGACGGATATCACGATGGGGTTCGCGAAAAGCCGGGTGACGGCTCTGATCGGGCCATCGGGCTGCGGCAAGTCAACCCTGCTCCGGCTTTTCAATCGGATGAATGATCTGATTGACGGCACCCGGCTGGCAGGCGAGATCATCTTTGAAGGCCGGAATATCTACGCCGACGGCATCGACCCCGTGGCGATCAGGCAGAAAATCGGCATGGTCTTTCAAAAACCCAACCCTTTCCCTAAGACAATCTATAATAACATTGCCTATGGACCAAACCTAACGGGTCTTGCGAAGAGAAGCGATCTTGATGCGCTGGTTGAGCAGAGTCTGCGACAAGCAGTACTCTGGGATGAAGTAAAAGATATTCTCCATAAACCTGCCATGACCCTCTCGGGCGGGCAACAGCAGCGCCTTTGCATTGCCCGGGCCATTGCCATGAAACCCGATGTCCTCTTGATGGACGAACCGACCTCGGCTCTCGATCCGATTTCCACAGCCAGGATAGAAGAATTGATTGAAGAATTGAAAAAAACCTATACGATCATTATCGTCACGCACAACATGCAGCAGGCGGCCAGGATCTCTGACGCCACGGGTTTTTTCTATATCGGCAAACTGATAGAATACAGCGCCACGGATAAGCTTTTTACGGCGCCGGAGATGAAACAGACGGAAGACTACATAACCGGCAGATTCGGTTGATGAAGGGGGGAAACAAATGACAAGTGACAAACCGCACACCAGCGCCTCGTATGAACGCGAACTTCAGGATGTGAAAGATAGTTTAATCTACATGGGCGCCCTGGTGGAAAAGGCGATTGAAAAGTGCATCCTGGCTTTGGTGCAAAGGGATTCCAATCTCGCCCGCAACGTGATTGCCGAGGACGAGCAGATTGACCGTCTGGACGTGGTGATCGAAGATAACTGCATCCGCCTCCTGGCCCTGCGGCAACCGGCCGCACGGGACTTGCGTTCAATTACCACGGCGATCAAGATCAACGGCCACCTGGAAAGGATCGGCGATATGGCCGTCACCATTGCTGAGAAGGTGCTGCTTTTGAACGAAACAGCGCAACTTAAACCCTACATCGATCTCCCCGCAATGGCAGCCATCACCCAGGGGATGATCAGGGAAAGCATCGAGGCCCTCGTCAATGATAATCTGGAGTTGGCCAATAAGGTGAGAAGGGATGATGAAAAGGTCGATAACTTGAACGAACAGATTTTCCGCGAACTGCTCACCTTCATGATGGAAGATCCGCGCACCATCCACCGCGCCCTGCTCATTATGCAAATTTCCAAGAGTCTGGAAAGAATATCCGATCACGCGGAAGGTATTGCCGCGATGGTGATTTACCTGGTAACAGGCAAGAACGTCCGTCATGAGGAGCTGTTGACTGGTGAGAAGGAAGGCTAATTGATAAAAAGTCGCCTGCTGCGGAAAATTTTCCTGATTTATGCCTCTACCCTTTGCCTGGTTGTCGCACTGGACGCTTATTTTGTGGCTTCCCAGACACGCCAGGTGATAACCGCACAAATCAAGGCGGAGCTGACGACAAACGCTCGCGTTTTGCTCCTTATGCCCCTGGGGCATCTTGTCGGCAACACCACTCATCTGGCCGCAGACTTGAAAGCCAGGGTGACGATCCTTGGCGCCACGGGGAAAGTGCTGGCCGATTCGGAACAGGACGTGCGCAAAATGACCAATCATCTTTATCGCCCGGAGATTCAGGAGGCTCGTCTGCAAGGAGCGGGCAGTGCCGTCCGCTACAGTGAAACCCTGCAAAGGGAGATGATGTATGCGGCCTTACCCGTGCAAGCCGGGGGTCAGGTCGTCGGCTACTTGCGGCTGGCAAAGCCCCTGCAGGCAGTGCAAAACGCCATTAGCCATGCTCACTGGATGATTTTCCGGAGCGCCACGCTGATCCTCATCTCCTTTCTCTTGCTGACTCTTTTCATTATCCCCAAACTTATCGCCCCGCTCCTGAAGATCATCGCCTACACGGAAAAAGTGCGGCAGGGCAAGGTAAGCGGCAGTCTGTTTGTGGCATCACGCGACGAGCTCGGGCAACTTGCAGCCAATGTTAACCTGCTGGTGCAGACCTACGAGGACAATATCCGGAGCGCCCGGGAAGAAAGGGAAAAACTGGCATCCGTATTTGCCGGGATGGTGGAGGGGATCGTCATCCTGGATCGTGAAAACCGTATCGAATTGGTTAATCGCCGCGCCCAAGACATTTTAGGCGCCAAGTATGCGGATGTAAAGGGAAAAACGCTACTTGAGGCCTTCCGCAACGTCGCCTTGCAGGATGCTATCAATTATTGCCGGGAAACGGAACAGCCCCTCTCCCGGGAGATTTTGCTTACGGGAGAAAGTCAGCTCATTCTGGATGTGAACATTGCGCCTATAGAAAACATGCCGGGAGAAGATCGCAAAATTATCATGGTGTTGCACGATGTCACGCCCTTGCGGAAATTGGAACGGGTAAGGGCTGATTTTGTGGTCAACGTAACCCATGAAATCAAGACCCCGCTCACGGCGATTATTGGCTTCGTGCAGACGCTTCAGGAAGGCGCGATCGAGGAAAAAGCCACGGCCGCACGTTTCCTCGCGATCATCTCTGAGCACGCCCTGCGCCTGAACCGGCTGGTGGATGATCTCCTGACGCTATCAAGCATTGAACTCGGCGAGGTTAAATTGCACCCGGCAAAGATAGACCCTAAACATGCGGTGCAGCAGGCTTTAAGCGTGATCGAAGCGAAAGCGCGGGCAAAGGGGTTGGCGATCCACCAGATCTGGCCGGACAATCCCCCGCCGATCCTGGCAGATGGTGACAGCGCCATCCAAATTATGGTAAACGTCCTGGATAACGCCGTAAAATTCACCCCCGCCGGCAGTATTGCCATCACCGCCACTGAAGAGGTCGGGGGGTATCTGATGATAACCATTGCCGATACCGGAGTTGGTATCCCCAGAAACGAAATCCCCCGGCTGGGAGAGAGATTCTACCGCGTTGACAAGATGCGATCCCGCGAACTGGGCGGCACCGGTTTGGGGTTGTCCATCGTCAAACATCTGCTGCAGGGTCAACGGGGCCGGATGGAAGTGGAAAGCAAGCCCGACCGGGGAACGACGGTAAAACTTTTCTTCCCGCTGTTCCCAAAATAGCTGATTCATCAACCAATCAAGTGCCCGGCCATAATAAAGCGATGGCATGATGCTCCAAAAGACAACTGCAACGTTGATTCTGCTAAACCGGATAAAATCAAGTGGTTTTATGATCGTAACCGGTAAGGCCCTCCAGGCCCTGTTGGCTTTCATGGCGTTAATGATCTGCTTCGCCGCCGCTTTACTCGCCGCCGAGCCGGTCACGGTCATCCTGGAAGGTATCGAGGGGGATGTTTTTGAAAACGTCACGGCGGCGCTCGCCCTTCCCCAGGGACTGGTCAGCGAAGGAAAGATCGATCAGTTATGGCTCGAACGTTTCGCGCAACAGGCGGACGCAAAAGTCCGGACGGCAATGGAGTCCTTCGGTTATTACAGCGCCCGGGCCGCTGTCACGATCGAACAGGGGAACTCCGGCGAGGTTCGCCTGCGGGTCAGGGTGGAGCCGGGAGAACTGGTGCGCGTCTTGGAGGCGCTGCTGGTTCTGCATGGTCCAGGTGCAGAGGAGCCGGCGCTTAAGAAATTGGCGGCCGCCTTCCCCCTGGTTAAGGGAAGCGTGCTCCTGCAGCAGCAATACGAGTTGGCCAAAAACCAGCTCCTCTCCCTGGTACAGGAGCTGGGGTATCTGGATGCGGATTTCACGGTGCACGAAATCCGCATCGCTAAGTCCATGTCCACCGCCCGGATCCGGCTGGAGATGGAGACGGGGCCGCGGTATTTTTTCGCCGGGACGAGAATCGAAGGGGCGCCTGACTATCCAGAGGCGTTCCTGCGGCGCTATCTGGCATTCAAGCCTGGGGAAGCGTTCTCCTATGCACGGCTCGGGGAAACACAGCTCAACTTTATGAACTCCGAGCGTTTCCGGGAGGTTAACTTCATGCCGGAAAAAGCGGCGAGCAGGGATTTTCAGATTCCCGTACGCGTGCAACTGAAACCAGCACCCAGCAAGAGTTTGCAGCAGGGGATCGGCTATGGCACAGACACGGGGGGAAGATTCAATGTTCGTTACCATGATCTGAACATCCTGGATCGGGGCCACGAATTTTACACAAATCTCTTCATTGCCGAGCGTCTCCAGGGGCTTGCGACCGGTTACATCCTGCCGGACCCGCTGGACATACGGAGCTCCACTGTGCTGCAATTCAACCTGCAACGGGAAGAGACTTCCACATACACAAGTCGGCTGACCACCCTGGAACTGGACAAAAACCGCAGTTTCGGCAAGCGGGAGCGGGGAACCATCTACATCAAGCTGCAAGCGGAGGATTATACCATTGGCGCCGAGGATGCGCAGGCCCGGCTGGTGTTGCCCGGCCTGCGCTATTCAGGGGATTTTTTCGACAACCCGTCCCGTCCCAGCCGGGGCTACCGTTATGCCTTCGATCTGCGCGGCACGCACCAACTGCTCGGCTCGGACAAGGAACTGCTCCAGCTCATCTCCGAGGGGAGTTATCTCTTGCCGCTACCGTGGCGGCTTTCCCTCCATATGCGGGCCAAGGCGGGAATCACGGTCTTTTCCGATCCCTTGAGCGATCTTCCCCCTTCGCTCCGCTTCTTTGCAGGTGGAGACCAGAGCGTACGCGGCTATACCTACCAGTCTCTCGGTCCGCGCGACGCCACTGGCCAGGTGGTGGGGGGAAAGCATCTCCTCGCCGGAAGCGCCGAACTCGTGCGAGCTCTCTTCAAAGACTGGGGCGTTTCCATATTTTACGATGCAGGTAACGCCTTTGATTCCTTCACCGGGGTTCACCTTTTCCAGGGAGCAGGTGTCGGGTTGCACTACTACACCCCGGTGGGCGCCCTGAACCTTTCCCTGGCCCGTCAGGTCGGTGTAGAGGACCCGAATTTTCATCTCCATTTTACAGTGGGGTTCGAGTTTTGAAACGTGCGATAAAATACGGCCTGCTCGCCCTACTGGCAGCAGCGCTCATTTGTGCAACTTGGGGCGCATCCTGGCTGCTCGGCACTACAGGCGGCGCCCGCTGGGTCATGGCTGCGGTTTCCAGACACACTCCTCTGAAAATCTCCGCCCGGCAAGTTGGGGGTAGATTGCTCGACCGTTTGCGCCTGAGAGGCGTTCGCGTAGCCCTGGCGCCCTTTGAGGTGGAAATCGAAGGCCTCGACTACCGCTTGCAGCCGCTCCTTCTTCTCGCGGGCCAAGTTGCCTCCCCGGAGCTGACAATGTCCGGAGTGCGTATCCGGGATAACACCCCCCTGGACATTCATCCGGACCTCGCCTGGCCCCTTGTTTCCGGTATGGCAAGACTTTTCGACGGCAGGATCGGGCGCCTGCGGGTGAGTGGTCTGTCTTATCGCCATCTCAATGGGCAGCTCATCCATGTGAACGCCATCTCCTCATCCGTCTCCTGGGAAAAGGCGCTGTTGTCTCTCTCCGATCTTGCCGTCACATCGCCGGGTGGCCGCATCACGGGAAATATCGCCGCAGGCTTTGCCCGGCCCACCCTTCAGATTGATCTGACCATGACCACAACCAGAATATTTGCGGGGATGAAAACTTTTTCCCTGCAAGGCCGGTTTCTTCCCGGACTCAGACCAGAGCAACTGGCAGGAAGCTTCGCCGTTGCCGGTGTCAAGGACAAGGTTAATTTTCTGGAGCTTGCGGGGGAGATGGGGCTAACCCGCAGCGCCTTCAACTTTCGGCGGCTTCGCCTGACCCAGTCGGGTCGGCGCGGATCGGTTACAGGC
>JBAQLR010000144.1:0-4467 GCA_049302035.1 Syntrophales bacterium | reverse complement strand
TGACTGACCGTGTAAGTCTGGTTGGTCTTTTCATTATAGGCCGTAATCCTCTCGTAGACGTAAACATCGCCATTCGGACGCTTTTCACGCCGTTCGCCGACGTGAGTTTTTCCAGTTATTGGTTTAGGCATGCCTGTACCCCCTGTTTATAGTGTTCGCATGCTATAATATACGTACACTATAAAAAGCAACAAAAAATCGCGACTTTCGTTTGAAAATCGCGATTAGAAGTACTGTTTTTTACTTAAAGTGTGCGCTTTATACGACTTTCAGGATCAGTATGGCACCGATCCATGTAAACCTAGGGGCATTAATCCCAAACAACAAAGGGTAATCCTGGAAAATCCACATCTGCCCTCCAGAAATATTTATGATTCCGATTATTGCGACAGACTTGTCAGGCAAATTGCATTATTATCATTTCCAATATGCATCTGGTTTGATAAGAATTTGCTCATTCGGAAGGAACTATAATAATAAAGGGCATGTATGTCAAGGTAATATTGATCCCCAAATGTGGCTTTGAATTATGTGAATCCTGCAAATCTCGGTCGATCATCCGCAGAAGATCGGCGATTTTTTCTGGTCTTGTGGGAACGCAGCCATCCGTATTCAATCCATTTCTGAAAGTTCATTTTCAGTTCCTATAATGAAAATCTTTGGTGATTCAAGAACCTGATTAAGGAGTAAAATCAAGATTTTCTTCATAGATGCCGACAGTGTGCCGCCCTCTGCCGAGAGGATTAACCACTTCTTCGACGCGCAACTCGTTCAAAGGGATTAGAGAGATTCTTCGATGATTGTTTTCAAGCGCAAGTTAGCAAAGGAGGAACCAGACTATAGATAAGCCACAGGTAAACGCAAGCAACCAGGCAAAATGGACGGGCCTGGTTATTGTTCTATTGAAACACTTCCTTAAAAAACTGGTCCTTGTTTAGTGTCTTTTGCCATGCCCGATGCCTCTTGACACTGTCGATCTTCCGCTCCTTGGAAAGATTCATGAAGCGCACGGCCTCCAAGGGGCCCAAGCCCTTTATAAGCAGCTCGACTCCTTTCTTGAGCATCGATTCTTCGTCCATGTATTTGACTTTCATAACTCATCAATGCTTTTCAGGACTGTCCGGTAAAAGCTGCCCTTATAGCGGATCCCCTGACGGATCATTTCATCGAGGTGCGGCTTGACCTCTTTAATAATGCCCGTTTTTTTTGCGTAAAGCAGCAATCCTACGGTGCCGATGACCGGCAGTCCCATCATGATGGCCACTTTTCTGGCCGTCAGTTCGTCGATAATAACCAGCCCGGCTCCCAATTCTTTGGACAGAATAATGACCTCCGCTTCACCCTGGTCAAGGGACGGGAGCAGCAACTCGACTTCAGCCTGTGCTTTGACTTTTTTGACCTTGATCCAGTGAGAGCGTTTGAGAGCCGGTACGTCAGCCCTTTCGTGCTCATACAACTCCCGGGAAACTTCTTGAGGAATGATAATTTTGCCGATGATCTCCTGGAAGAGATCTAAGCGGTTTATCCTGGAAAAGGCGATAACCGGCGTGGCATTGCAAACAATGAGTCCTTTCAACCTTTCAACCCCTTGAGAGTCTCCATTCCTTTGAGTTCTTCCTGCAGGTCGCTTTCGTCATAGTCGAAAACCACGGCTCCCTCTGTGGCCAGATAGTCAATGAAATCAAGGCGGTTCATCCCCGCAAGTTTTGCCGACTTGCCCAGGGAAAGCCGCTTGTTTTTGTAATACCGGACGGCCAGTGAGTGTCTCATGTCCGTTTCCAATACCCGCGTCCCTATTTTCAGGGATGCCAGTATATCTACCGGGACATCAAAGGTTAAAGTTTCCGTTCTCATATCTACCTCCATACTTCTGAATACTTCTGACAGGATTGTCGTCTTTATTGGAATGACGGTTTCCTTGTTCACAAGATAAGGAAAATTAGCGTAACTGTCAACGTAAATCAAATTCTTGTCAAGAGTAAATAGAAATGTCCGGTTTTGTAGCACGTGAATTGTCCGGTTTTTCTGTTCATAAAAGGGGCCCCCTTTTTTGAACAGGAGGAGAGCGTCGGACGTTCGCTTTCCTCGCCATTTATTCCAAGTTGAGGAGTTATCCATAGCCATTTCCCCGCAGCCCTTGCGGAGCATGGCGGGGAATATGGCTGTGGGTAACTCCGTCGGGTTACGCGGCATTTTTGGTTCGTTCTCCTCGTTCTCCCATTAATTTCCCGTATCTGTCATAATCGGCCAGTCTTAGCGGGCCGTGAAAAATGGCAAGAGACCCGTCATTATAGCAATGGAGTATGACCCTGACCCGGACGTAATGGCAGCGATATTTATCTGGGGGAATTTGCAGCTTCATTCCTTCAAAGCTGACGCAATTGTCGGCGCTGACAGTTCGTTCTTCCTGAATGCAAAGAATGTCATCGATATCCTCTCCCCCTGCATAGGGAACGAACGCTGACCCTTCTTCCGCTGCCGGCTGCATGAACTCAGTGTTGAAATTGGGTTTGTACTCCTTTTCCAGATAGCGGTTAGCGGCATCCATATCGGTAATCCCATGAAGAGCCAGCTCTTTTGGAAGCCGATCCTGATGAGTCAAAAATGCACGCTCGCTTCGCCCCCGGGCCTCTGGCGAATACGCCGCGATCATCTGAATCCCCAGGTGTTTCAGGGCGCGTCCAAACTGGGTGAGCTGAGTCTTGCTGACTTTACCCCCTTCTTTGGGCGTAAACCAGTAATGGCTTCCTCTGTCCGTGTACATAGAACTAAACAGGCCCCGCTGAACTATCACGTCCCGGACCCCATGGAAGCTGCTCTCCGTCCCTTCCTCCTCGACAAAAAACATGGAATAATGCTCTGACGTGGCATCATCCATCGTTACAATCAAGTCCCACTTTTTCCCGAAAACCCATTCATGTGTGCTGCCATCCTGGTGCAGCATCATCCCTGGTAATGGTGTTCTGTCACGATGTTTACGATGAACGCCCCGTTTAGAAGCCTTCGACACTAAACCCTGTGACTGAAGCGTTTTCTTGACCCAGCTGTAGCTCCTCGATCCTCCATCCTTCTTGTACCAGGAATAAAAATGCTTTACGTTCCAACCCCGGTAACGTCCCTCATACTGAGAACTTACCGCCATAACCTCGTCAACCGGCGCTCGTCGAAAGGAGGCCTGTGTCAACCGCTTGTCAGATAACCCCTCTACCCCGTTTTCTTCATAACGATGAATGTATCTCCTGAATGTCCGGTCACTTACTCCTAACACGCGAGCCGCTTCCTCCTGGCTTAACCGACTCTCGCTCCATCCATTATATACCTCTTCAAAGCGCATCTCCCGGATCTCCTGTAGCATCTCTGTCCGTCGCATACGTCACCTCCTGCGGTGACAATACCAAACCGGACAGATTGTGTGCTACAAACCGGACATATCATTTGCTGCTGACACGTAAATCAAATTCTTTGTCAGGAACTGTCAGGCACTGCCTACCATCTTTGCGTTTTTGCACCCTTAGCCTTTACCATTCGCCCTAAAACAAGTCCTTAATAAAATTGGGTAAAGGAGGAGGCAGGCGATGGAAAAGGCACAGGCGAACGCAAGCAGCAAGGCAAAATGGACGGTTAAAAACAATTCTCGCGAGCCCCTTCTCGTCTGAAGAAAAAGAGCTGACTGTCGAAGCGGTCAAGTAAAAGCGTGACCAGGAGCTTATTTATATCTTCACCAAGGAACTCATTCGGCGGCATTACGCCGACGAGGAGGGCAGCCCGGAGTTTCAGAAGTTCAATAGGCTGAAAACAATCGTCGCCTACTGGTATTTCAACAATGTAAAACTTATCGGCAGTACGAGATACGTGAATGGCAATACCTCGAAGCCGAAGGAGAAATTGTTTGTTACGAAAAGGAGCCACGTTAACTATGGAGCCGTAAAGTATTAACATGGCCATTTAACCGTTGCTGGGCAGTATCGAATAATTCCACTCTCCATGAAAATCTTCACGTACAATGTGTACAGTTTTCAGTTCTTCGTCTGTTACTTTTATACCTTTGGGGTAGTGTCCAGGATCAAGTTCCGCCCTGACTCGTAAGCCTTTTCGTGTAGTGGTCGCCGCAATTAAATTGACAATTGCCTCATGGGTGACCAACGGTTTCCCCCGCCAGTTCATGCTGATATAAGAAAATAATCGGTGCTCAATCTTGTTCCATTTGCTTGTTCCCGGAGAAAAATGGCTGACACGGATGGGAATGTTAAGCTCATTGGCCAAATTCTGCAATTCAAGCTTCCATAATCGTACTCGAGAGCCTTTGCTGCCACCACCGTCCGCCATAATGAACAACTCCTGGGCGTCAGGATAAAGTTCCTTCCCCATTCCAAACCACCACCGGCGAATGGTGGCCACTGCAAAGCTTGCCGTATCATGATCAGTTCCGACACTGACCCAGCCCAGATTATTGATTATGTCGTACAC
>JBAQLR010000143.1:0-6410 GCA_049302035.1 Syntrophales bacterium | reverse complement strand
CATCGTCCTTGAGGAATTCACGGAGGACTTTTAGCTGTGATCTTAGGAGTAATTCCTGGAATTTGGCCCATTCTTTGACGTCCATGAGGAGCTCCTTTCCGAAAAAGTTGTTAGCACGATAACATTGGTATGTCAAGCATAATATTAAGTAACATACCAATAACGAGGGAATCAGTTAACTGATGATGAATTCTAATACGGAGCGGGTAAGAAGGTCAAGGAAGTATCAGAAGGACATACTTTTGGGGTTGATCGATTGAACAGGCACCACGCAAATGTCCCAATGACGGGACACTCGGACTCTTAAATTGGCTCAAATGTTTCATAAATTTTTTAAAAAGTAGAAATCTCATGCCAGATATGGTACAAGGCAACGGGAGGATTTATTGCTATGAGCAGAAGACTTTTCGCCTTTTTGCTTGCCCTTGGATTTGTGGCGGCCATTTTTGTGATTGTCCCGCGCGTTCAAGCTACCCTGGGTGAGACGGAAGATACGGTAGCTGCCGATGAAAAAGCTGTTTCTGCCAATGGGGCTTCCAAAGTGATCAGCAACGGTTATACGGTTAGACAAATGGATGCTGATGCAATTAGTTTGCGTGAGTATATTTCGCCAGCCGGCGTGATCTTTGCTATTGCCTGGAATGGGCTGACTCATCCCGACCTGACACCGCTTTTGGGTGCGTACACGACTGAATACGAAGAATCCCTGCGGCACGTATCACGCAAACCGGGCCGCAGACACCTGCGAGTAGAAACTGAGCGGATTGTCGTCGAAAAATGGGGGCAAATGCGGAATCTGCAGGGGCGCGCCTACGTTCCAGCTTTAATCCCCGACGGAGTTACTCTTGATAAGATTAGGTAAAACGCTGCTTTTTTTGTCTCTAGTGCTGGCAGTGAGTTGCGGCGGAGGGGGTGGCGGCAATACTGGCAATACGACGCCTCCGACGCTTGTTTCCATTACGCTGACGCCCCTCAATCCTTCCGTTATCACCGGCGCCTCGCGACAGTTCACCGCCACGGGCGCCTATTCGGACAACAGCGTGCAGAATCTGACCGCCTCGGTGACCTGGAGTTCGACGACGGCCGCTGTCGCCACAATCAGTAATGATGCCGGTACGCAGGGCCTGGTTAGCGCAGTCGCTGCCGGAACAACCACAATCACCGCCACATCAGGCCTCGTCACAGGTTCCACAATCATGACGGTCACCGTTCCGGTGTTCAATAACGTTTTGCCCCTGTCTGTAAACGGTTCGCTTTGTTCGGCCGATTCCTCCTATCCCAACAAGCCCTGTGTCAGCGTTACGGTTTGCGCTCCCGGTACTTCCACCTGTCAAACGATCAGTGACATCCTGCTGGATACGGGAAGCTATGGTTTGCGGATATTCAAGCACAAGCAGGCCTTGACCGTTCTTCCACCGCCGGCGGCGGGCGCCCTTGCCGAGTGCGTCCAGTTCGGTGACGGCTCGTCGGTGTGGGGGGCCGTTCAGATGGCGAGCGTGATCCTGGCGAACGAACCGGCCGTTCAGGTTCCGATCCAGGTAATCGATGCTTCCTTCGGCGCGACCACCCTCCCGGCCGTTTGCAGTAACGCCTACCAGGATCCTGCGGCCGCCGGTTTCGCCGGCATTCTGGGTGTCGGATTGTTTACCTATGACTGCGGCCAGGCATGTGCGAACTCTCCCAATAACGGGAAATATTTCACCTGCAACGGAACGAACTGCAGCGGGACCACCGTTCCCCTTGCCGCTCAGATCAAAAATCCCGTAGCCCTGCTTCCCCAGGATAACAACGGCGTGATCGTGCAGCTTCCGGGCGTGCCTGCGGGTGGGGCTCCATCCGTGAGCGGCAGCCTGATTTTGGGGATTGGCACTCAGGCTAATAACACGCCCTCATCTTTAGTCACGGCCTACAGCGCCAATCAGTCCGCGCAATTTTCCACCCGGCTCGATAGTCAAAACTATGCCAGTTTCCTTGATACAGGTTCCAACGGGCTTTTCTTTACTCCGCCCGTCCCCATTTCTACCTGTTCCGGTTCCACCGGTTCCATTAGCTGGTTCTGCCCGGCCTCGCCACTGGACTTTACCGCGGAGAATACGGCCGCCTCCGGCGCGCCGACCGGCGTGGTTACTTTCAGGATCGATAACCTCACAAACCTTACCAGCAACACAGCCAACCACGTCTTTGCCGAAATCGGTGGAACCTATCCCGTGAACTTTGACTGGGGTCTGCCATTCTTTTTCGGAAAAAGCGTTTATGTGGGATTTGATGGAAAAACGTCCGCCACTTTGGGCGCCGGTCCCTACTGGGCATATTAAATATCATTTACCCGCTTGTCATAAAATGCTCTACGATCTTGCCACGCCGTTCTTTTCCCATCTTTTCTTGCAATCTCGTTGGTATGTGGTAGCATGGCGCATGTTGACCTATGACGGACCAGCTTTCAGATGAAACTTTTTAATTCCCTAGGGAAGCGCCTGGCGATTTTCGATCCTGATAAGGGCCGCCCCGTCACCGTCTTCACCTGCGGACCTTCCATTTATCAACAAGCCCATATCGGTAATTTTCGCACCTTCCTCTTCGAGGACGTCCTCGTAAGGTACCTGGAGTTCAAGGGTTATAGGGTGCTGCGCGGCATGAACTTCACCGATATTGAAGAAAAAGCGATTGTCGAGGCGCAGACAAAAAAAAGAGATCTGCAAGCGCTTACGGAAGAAAACATTGCCGGCTTTATGCAGGAGATGCGGCTCCTCAGGATGAAGATGCCTGATTATCTGCCCAAGGCCTCTGATTATGTGGTCGAGGCGGTTGCGATCATCCAGCGGTTGCTGGAATTAGGTCTCGCCTATCGGCATAAAAAAAACATCTACTTTGATCCCTTGCAGGTTCCTGATTTCGGCAAGCTCTACGGGCTGGATATGGCCCAATGGCCCACGCGGAAAAGGCGATATCATCGGGACACTTATCCCGGTACCCAGTGGAATCTCGGCGATTTCATCCTTTGGCACGGAGCGGCCGAGGCGGGGAACGGCGCCTCCTGGGATACAGCCATCGGTAGAGGCAGGCCCTCCTGGAATATCCAGGATCCCGCCATGATTGCGCCCCATTATCATGAACCGCTCTCAATTTACTGTGGCGGCACAGACAATCTTTACCGGCACCATGACTATACTTTGGCGATCATGGAAGCCATCCGGGATTATCCTTTGGCCCAATTCTGGCTCCACTGTCGGCACCTTATGGTAGATGGCCGGAAGATGTCAAAAAGCAAGGGAAATGTTTACTATACCGAGACGCTGCTTGCTGCCGGTTATAACGCCTGCGAAATAAGATTTTTCCTCATTTATGGCCATTATCGGGAGAAGCTCGATTATTCCACGGCGGCCATGGGCCGTGCCAGTGCCAAGCTGCGTGCTTTCCGGCAGATCGTCAGTGCCATCAAGGATAAAGCGGCCGATGCCGCCGTGGATGACTGCCGCCTGGCCGGGCAGATAAAAAATGCCTTTGCGGCAAGCATGGACGATGATCTACAACTCAACAAGGCAATCGATGCCCTCCATGCAACCTTGGCGGCTCTTGATTTGACGGCCCTGAGTGCCGGGCAGGCGGCGGCAATGGTCAGTACCCTTGTAGAAATCGATGAAGTCCTGCAGGTTCTTTTTTAACCCAAGGGAGTGTAACCATGGTGGAATTTACTAGAAACAAGGAGGGAAAATGCAATCTAATGTGAAGATATATACCCTGAGCACATGTAGCCACTGCAAGGCGGCAAAGAGGTTCCTCGATGAATGCATGGTAAAATACGATGCCACCGAGGTTGATCTTTTGAAGGGCGAAGAGCGGGCCGCGATCCTGGAAGAGGTGAAGAAATGGAATCCCAACTGCTCTTTTCCCACAATTATAATCGGCGATGAGGTGATTGTGGGATTCAAGGAAGGCGAGATCAGAAAGGCGCTGGGGCTATGACGGACGAGGAAAAACTCTATGAGATGTTGAGAAAGATTCAGGAGCCGAAGGGGTACTTCTTCAACAAGGATCGCGCCTGGGTCTTGAGCATCATCGCCGATCTCCTGGTCAACAAGGCCCGTTACGGTTACCTGTCCTGCCCCTGCCGACTGGCTGCTGGCGACCGGGAGCAGGACAGGGACATTATTTGCCCCTGTGTTTACCGTGAGCCGGATGTAGCCGAGTATGGGAGTTGCTACTGCAATCTTTACGTGTCGAAGGCATGGAACGAAGCGACCTCCCCCCGCGCCTATGTTCCAGAAAGGCGGCCACCGGGGAAAACCCCGGCGTTGCAATAAAAACCCCATGCCCAGGGGGAGGCCTTTGCACAACTACATAAAACCGGCAATTACATCATACCGGTGCAGGTCGGCATCCGGTATGATCAAGCACTTTCCGGATTCCCCCTTTTCCCCGTTGAGCGGGGACCAGCGCAGTAATTACAACAGTATGCTAACTTACTACGGAGACGGCGGCTACCCGTCCCCGGCGGTCAAAGAGCACGCCTTCCCGTTCCAAAAGCCGTTTTTTCACCGCGATGCCTCCTGCCGAGAAGCCGCCCAGTTCACCGTCGGCCCTGACCACGCGGTGGCAGGGGACAATCAGGGGGAAGGGGTTTTTCCCCAGGGCAGCCCCCACCGCCCGGGCAGCCCCGCAGGCCGTGATTTCCTTTGCGACCTGGCCGTAGGTCTTTACTTTGCCTCTCGGTATGCGGGCTGTTGCCTGCCAGACTTGGCGGCTGAAGTCTCCCGCGCATGTCGTTTCCAGCTCCGGTAAGAGAAAGTTGACCTCCACGCCACGATCGTATTTTTTAAGATTACGGCCGACTGCCTCGATTGTTGCGTGAGAAAGCGATGCCGCTCCGGGAAAAGCTTGCCTGATCCGGGACAGCGTGGATATTCCCCCTTCCGGGAGTACAACCCGGACGAGCCACGGTGATGCCTCATTACCCCATACCAAGCCGACCTGCCCGAAAGACAAGCCTACCAGTTTATAGTACATCCTATTTTCGGCTCCTTTTGTTTCAAGTGTTTGTTATTTTGTCCGTTCCGGCCCCCCCCTAACCCTCCCCAATTGTGACACAGTCTCTCACGGGAGGGGATTGAGGGGAGGGTGAGGGGGGGGCCTAAAACAAATGGTCGGCCAATATCTTTATCCCTATCGAGATGAGGATCAGCCCTCCAAATAATTCCACCTTTTTACCCAGGTAAGCGCCGATCATTTTGCCGAAGAGCATGCCGGCCATGGTCATGCCAGCCGCAAAAAAACCGATTATGGGGACGGCTTGCCAAATGTTGACGTTTAACAATGCGAAGCTGAAACCCACGGCCAAGGCATCGATGCTGGTGGCCACGGACAGCATGATCAGGGAAAGGCCCTTGGTCGGGTCGCTCCTCGGAGCAGTTTCCTCTGCCTGACAGCTTTCCCTGATCATGCTGATGCCGACGCAGGCAAGGAGAGCAAAGGCAATCCAATGATCGTAGCCGCCAATCAGGCGCGTCAGGTTATGCCCCCCCAGCCAACCGGCCAAGGGCATCACCATCTGAAAAAAACCGAAATGGAAGGATAAGCGAAAGAGCTGACGGCCATTGAGTCTTCCGGTAGCCCGCGCCCCAATGGCAACGGCCACAGACAGGGCATCCATGCCCAACGCGATGGCAATGATGATAATAGTAAACCCACTCAAATGCGTCGCCCCTATTTATCAAAAAACGACCGAACAACACCGGCCAGTTCTTTACCGACTCCCTTCACCTCCAGCAATTCCTCGACAGAAGCGGCTTTGATCTTTTTCAGATCGCCGAAATGGTTGAGGAGGAGCTTCTTCCGGCCTTCCCCAATGCCGGGGATGCCGTCCAGAAGCGAGGCAAAATCCGCCTTTTCTTTCAACTTCCGGTGATAGCCAACGGCAAACCGGTGGGCTTCATCGCGGATTTGCTGCAGCAGAAAAAGTGCTGCAGGCAGGCGGGACAGGTACAAAGGATCCTTGCGGCGGGGCAGATACACCCTGTCTTCCGCCTTGTTGAGGGTGGCGACCCTGCCGGACCTGAAGCCGCTGTTGGGGCGGATGGGTGCGGTGCGTTTTTTTTTTGCCAGGGCGATGATATCCACCCCGGCGATTCCTAAATCTTGCAGCACGGTGAGGGCAACCCCCAACTGGCCGCGGCCGCCATCCACAATAATCAGATCGGGCAAATCTTTTTTCTGCTCATACCGCCGAAAAAGCGCTTCGCGCATCATGGCATAATCATCGACTTCCGCCACGGTCTTAATGCGCAGGCGCCGGTAGCCTTCCTTCCAGGGCTGACCGTTCCGGAAAGACACCTGCGCCGCGACGGCCTGCTTGCCGGAGCCATGGGAAATGTCGAAGCATTCGATATGTGCCGGGAGCTTCTGCAGGCCCAGCC
>JBAQLR010000142.1:0-7470 GCA_049302035.1 Syntrophales bacterium | reverse complement strand
ATGGTGATCCAGCGACGCCCCCACTGCTCGGCGACATAGGCCGTGGTGCCGGAGCCGCAGGTGGGATCGAGGACGAGGTCGCCGGGATCAGTGGCCATTAAAAGACAACGCTCAATAATCTTTTCGTTTGTTTGCACAACATAGATCAGACCTGAAGAGCCCATGACATCTGCCCAAATGTTCGCTATGGGGCTAACTGGGAAATCTTCAAGGTACTTTTTGAAACGGATCTTCCTCTCAGTTGCTAGTACCCTTTGTGCGCGTGCTGCTCGATGAATACCAGTTTCAGTTGTACTCCAATGTCTCGTTGCTGCCGGGGAGTACCGTTTGCCATACAAATCTACTGGGTAATGAAACGTTTCAGAATAACCATTTGACTCAATCGATACTGATTGATAGTTGCCTTCATCATCTACTAATCGGTATTGATCTGATGTTCCGGTATCATTTTTATGCGCATATAGCTGACGATACTTCAGTGTATCCTTACATTTGGAATACCAGATTATGTAGTCGGCGATCGTTGCCAAGGAGTTCAGTCGCGCGTCAGGACTACTTACCGCACCTGTCTTGCGAACGGCTATAAGGCTGACAAAGCTATCAGGCGAGAAGACTTCATCGAGTACACTGCGAAGAAGGTGGACATTCTCATCCCCGATCTGGACAAATATGGACCCGCTGTCGGTCAATAAATCCCTGGCTACGGTCAAGCGGTCACGCAGGTAGGTCAGATAGGAGTGAATCCCGTCCCGCCAGGTATCGCGGAAGGCTTTCACCTGTTCCGGCTCGCGGGTGATATGATCGACGTTACCGTCTTTCACGTCGCGGCTGGTTGTCGACCACTGGAAGTTGGAGTTGAACTTGATGCCGTAGGGTGGGTCAAGGTAGATGCACTGTACTTTGCCGCGTAAACCTTCCCGTTCCGCCAAGGATGCCATTACCTGGAGGCTGTCGCCGAGGATCAGGCGGTTGGCCCAGTTGGCATCGTGCTGATAGAACTCGGTCTTGGCGTTTTCGCTCGGCAGGCCATTGAAATCGGCAAAAAGGTCCGTCTGGAAGCCGGGATTTTCCGCCTTCGTTTTTGCCGATTGCCGCAGGAGATCGTCGATAAGCACCTTGGGATGGACCTTTTCCTGGATGTAGAGCGGCGGTGCGTGCATGACCAGGTCGGACCAGTCCTGTTCATCTTTGCCGCGCCAGACCAATTGCGGGTCAAGATCGCGGTTACGCGCTGCTTTTTCTTCCTCCAGCCCCACCGCACCACGCTCATAGGCAACGCGAACGGGGCTTTGCTCATCCTTATTCATCACGGACTGAAACTCGGCGGTAGGGATGTTCTTGCGCCGGGCCTCCTCGTGAGTGAGGGTTTCGACGGTTTTGCCGTTATTTGTTAGGTTCTTTGCCATGTATTCCTATCCTTATCAAAAAGTGGCCCCTTTTGCCCCTTTATGGCCCCTTCGCCAGATTATTTTACCTTTCCCATGGAATATATGCTATGTTACTTCCATGAAAGAAAAGCCTCTCAGCCATACCAATATCTATCTGCAAGATCCCCAAAAACGACGCAAGGCGGTGGTCCGTTCGGTACTTTCCTCATCAGCCGTCGAAGGGATCAGGGTTGACGCCCATGAGCTGGAACAACTCCAGCAAGTATCCGTACTGCCTAAACATTCACCCCGCTCTGCTCGATAAGCGTCGAAAAAATTGCCTGCATCGGTTGATAATTCCTCTCCATACCAGCGCGAATTGCCGCGAAATAGGCTTCACGACCGCCTGCCTCCATGGCGTCGAACAATAGTATCGGCAACCCTGCTTGCAACCCCATGAGCGTTGCCAGCAAACGCGCCAAGCGGCCATTTCCTTCACGGAAAGGATGAATCAGCACCAGTTCGACGTGCACGATAGCCAGAGATGCGGCACATTGAGCCGGGTCGGCGGTGCAAGGCGTATGATGGGTAAGGATCTCTTTCTCAAAGGTATCCATCAGAGTCGGGATATAGGCTGGCGCGGCAAAGGGGAAACCGTCTTTGCTCATCATTACCTGCCGGTAGTTGCCGGCCCAGCTATAGATGTTGCCAAGCCACGTCCGGTGCATGAATCGGATATCCTTAGCGCTGAAACGATGATGTTGGTCGAAACGATCAATCATTTCCTCAGTTGACTGCAGGAGTGCCAGGGTTTCCGCCTGTTCCATCACGGCAATGGTGGTGATGCCGCACATATTTTTAAGAACCGTACCATGCGAGTCTGGTTCATTCTCGTTTTCGTCGAGTCCTGCTGTTGCATAACGATCAGTGGTTTTCATCCAGGGCGCCCTTATTTATCCTCTTTGACAAACTCAAGCACAGCGCGTCCCTTATTCGTAAGACGGTAACGCTGTTTACTGCTGCGGGGCTTGTCTGGGCGGGTCATGTCGATGAGGTCGGTCTCCATGGCTGGTTTGAGGTAGCGCTCTTCGAAATTTGCGCGTCCCTTTAATCCCAGTGCCGCCTGGATCTCCGCCCGTGTCATCTCTCCCGACATGATTTTCAGCATCTTCAAAACCTCGACGGAAGCTTGCCCTGCAACTTGTCCCGTGACTTGCCACGCAACTTGTCCCGTGACTTGTGCGGTACTTGTTTCTGGCCCTTGAGCTGCCTGCGCACGCACCTCCGGATTCGGATAGAAAATCGCCGTGAAGAAGCCGTTCTCTTCGAAGATCGGTTCCGGGCAACTCTGATCGTGGGCCTCGTCGCGCATGCGCTTGATACCCGTGCCGACTTTCTCGATGAAGGTGATGCGGTGGAGAAGGTCGGCGATGAGGGCATTGCGGCGGATGCTCTTCCTGCCGAGGTCGGAAAGCTTCATCCCCGATCCCCTTGATCCGGTCGTTCCTCCATGATCTTGCCATCCTGAAGTACGATGACACCTATGCCTGCCTGCTGGGCAAGCTGCCGGGCCTTCCTGGCCGCACGCTTTAATGCGATTTCCGCATTTATGAAGTCTGGATCGCGTTTTTTCCCTCCCGTGGTGGAATCCAGTTTTTCCGAACTCATTGTATGCCCCCCTCTTCGACCAGTATCGGCGTTCTTGATGAATTATCATAAAGCGCCCATTCATCGACAATCGGTTTATATATTTCTTCAAAATTACGGAGACCTGACGCGAATCTGCGACGAATCGTCTCTTCCGAAACATTATGACCGCCCGCCTTCGCCCTCTGACATACCCTGGCGATGGCCAATTCGGGCGAGGCAAGGCGCAGAAAGAAGAGTTTCACCATGAATCCCTGCTTTCGCCACGCTAATATGTGTTTCGCATAAATCCGACCGCTCAACGTTGTTTCAAATGCAAAACTATCCCGACGCCGGACATGTTCAAAAATTTCCTCCAACATCAACCGCCCGGCCTTGATTGCGGCCCGATCCGGGTCAAAGGGAGCAAGGCCTGCGGCAATCAAATCCGCGTTGACAAAAATTGGACAGTCGGCCTCGTTGGGTAGAAACTCCTTAGCAAAGGTCGTTTTGCCGACACCATTTGGCCCGGCAATAATGATGATTCTGTATCCCTTCTTGCTGTTCATCTCACCCTTCACTATTTACAATTCCCGCGATCATTTTGTTAAATTCGGCCTCGACCCTGGCACTGAAGTCTGCCTCAATCTGGTAGACCTCGGTAAATTCGGCAAAGGCCCAGCGGCCGTATTGTCCATGGTTATTTACGCCGGGCACCCAATAGTTCTCCATGGTTGCCTTCTTTTCCTTGGCGTCCTCGCGCCGGTAGCCCTTAATCTCGACGATCAGGCGCAAGAGGTCCGCATGACCATCATCCACCAGGACGATAAAGTCGGGCAGGTAGGTGCGCTTTTCCGAACCGTAGCGGTAGGGAACTTCCAGGCCGAGGTTATGATTTTTGACATAGGCGATGACCCGCGGGTGGGACTCGGCCACGCGGCAGAACTCCGCTTCCCAGTCGCTGTCGAGGATCACCCAGTTGATGTGGCAACGGCGAGCGTCCGTTTCCCAGCGGTCCCGGCGGGAGGTAGTGAAGTTGACATGCATGGTGGAACCGACGGGATTGTAGGGATCAAGTACAGCCTTGATGGGAGTCTTGCCCACCAGAGAACGGGTAATCGCGGCCGTAATCTTTTCACAGGCCATATCGGCCAGTTCCTGATACAACAACTGGGCGGGATAGGTGCCGCCCTTGCAAACCAGGCAGGTATCGAGCCATTGCTTGGTTATCCGCTTGAGCTGTCCGAAGAGGTGCAGCTTCGGGTCTTCACCGGGATCGCGCCACTTGGTGCACAGCAGTCGTTTGGCAAGATGAAAGAGGAGCGTGGAGCGCCGCATGTCGCCCGTGTGGACCAGATTCAGGTCGACACCTTCACCGATAATACCCAGGTTCCTGGTGATCGTCGGCCCGACGAGATCCGGGGTTAAATCCAGAACGGAGTCGTCATTGAATTCTGCGGTGAGCCGTTCCTCGGGCAACTCGATCCGATAGCCGGCAACATGGGGAAAGCGGATTTCGAGCTGGTCGCGCTCGGGACGTATGGCCTGGACATGGATGGTCTGGCGGGGCGGCTGCGGGGGGGCGACAACGGGTTTGGCCGTGAAGTCGAAGGGTACACCCAGCACGTCGGCATATTCGACATTGAAAAGGCCTTCTTCATTGAGGTCGTAAGATTGGCGGCGCAGGGCACGACCAATGACCTGTTCACAGAGAAGCTGGGTGCCGAAGGCGCGCACTCCCAAGACATGGGTGACCGTGTTGGCATCCCAGCCTTCGGTAAGCATGGAAACCGATACGACGCATCGGATGGAATCGCCGAGGCGGCCTTCCTTGCCGACGGTGTTCATGACTTCGCGGAGCAGATCCTGATCGGTAAGATTCTCCGCTTGACGCTGGTCGCCGGTACGTTCGACAATCTCGCGGCGGAAGCGCTCGATCTCATCGGCGGCCATGGTGCGGAAGTTATCGTCCAGCGCCTCACCCGATTCCAGTTGTTCGCTGTCGATCAAGAGCGTGCGGGGGCGGCCATATTGGTTGCCGTGCTCATCGTAATTGCGGAAGAGCGGCAGACGGCCGTTTTCCAGCATCGTCGAACCGTCTGCGTTTTCCCGGTGAAAGCCGGAGATAAAATCATAGATCAGTTTGGATATGGAGGTATTTTGACAGACGACGATAAAGCAGGGCGGTACGTGAATGCCGCTTTCTTTCCACAGAGCGTAGGTCTTTTCATAGTGTCCGTAGAGGGCTTCCAGGGCGGTTTGCAGGTCAACGGGCAGGCTGAGCGGATCGAGGGCGTTTCCCTTGCCCCGGCCTTTCTTGGGCATCCGCGCCCGAATGTGTTCCCAAAGGTTGCGAAACCGGGGTATCTCGCCGCCGGGGATGTTGTCCGCCACGGGCACACGGGGCAGTTTGACGATCCCGCATTCGATGGCGTCCATCAGCGAGAAGTCGCTCATCGTCCAGGGAAAGAGGGTGCCCTCCGCATAGCCGGAGCCGCGCAGAAAGAACGGCGTTGCCGACAGGTCGATGGTATGCGTTATGCCAAGTTTGCGGTTGACAGTTTCGAGGCCGGAGATCCAGAGGCGCGCCGCCTCGTTGTTTTTCTCCGCCTCTTTCTTCTCATCGCCCTTCAGTTCACCATCATCCGCTTCTTTGCCCGGCTTTTCCCGGTAGCAGTGGTGGGCCTCATCGTTAATCACCATGATGTTTTTCATGCCCATCAGATCGGGCATCACCCGCTGGATCATCTGGCCTTCCGTTTCCAAGGTGCTTAAGGCCTCGCCCCGTCCCTGGAGCAGGGCGCGTCCCCCTTTCGAAAGCTCCAGGCGCTCGCGCAGTTTGAAGGCGTGGTAGTTGGTAATAACGATCTTGGCCCGTTCCAGATCGGCAAGCATGTCGTTGGGCACCAGTTCACGGCTGGCATAATAGCTATCGGGATCTTGCGGCATAAGCACGCGGAGCCGGTCGCGGATCGTCAGGCCGGGGGTGACGACCAGGAAGCCACGGGTAAATTTCTTGCTGCCCGGCCGGCGCACCGCGTTGATCGTCTGCCAGGCAATCAGCATGGCCATGACGGTTGTTTTTCCCGCACCGGTGGCCAGTTTCAAGGCCAAACGCAAGAGCTCGGGATTGGCATCGTTATTGGCATTGGCCAGGTGCTCATGGAATCCTCTCCCCGCCTTGCCAAGCTTGGGGGCTACTTCTGTGAGCCAAATGGCGGTCTCCGCAGCCTCTACCTGGCAGAAGAACGGCCGGATATCATTGAACCGGTGCTGCCGCCAATGGTTCAGCAGGCGGGCGGTCTCGGGAGTGACCTGCCAGTCGTTCGGATTTTCCAAAGCGCGCCACTTATTTAGATGGCGGCGGAGTTCGTTGATAATCGGGGTGGGATCATACTGTTGCTCTTGGGTGGAAAGACCGAGGCCTTCGTCGAAGACGAGATCCTGCAGTTTTGCTTCCTTTTTACGCTTCCGGGGCTTGGGGATGGGGGTAATGAATTCGGCGCGGCGGCGCTGTGGGATAATTATCTGTGTCGGCTGGCCCTCGGCGTCAAGCTCCCAATGGCGTTGCGGGTAATCATACGGCGAGTTGAGGATGGGGCGTGCGAAGAATTGATTATCCATTGTACCCATTTACTCCTGATGCGAGGCAAACCATACTTTATGAGAGCAAATCGAGGCATTTCATACATCAATCCCGGGGAAACGGCAAGATATCATCTCAATCTTGCATGTGAAATATTATTGCATCGCAAGGATGACGGCTTCGTAAAAAACCGAATTTCCCTCGCTGTTGTCATTCCCGCGAAGGCGGGAATCCAGTGTTTTTCACTTACTATGAAAATTTTCATGCTTCGTGGTGCCTCACGAGGCATGGGAGTTTTTTACGAAGTCATCAAGGATGGTTGGATGGAAAAAGGAATGCTTGACAGGAAGTTTATAATATCTATTGTCTTTTGATCGAATAAGATTTCATAAGGAAGAAGCATGCTGAACCCCATCAGGCAGAAGGCCGCTTCCCAGGCACATGCAGCCATTTAAGCTTGTCTCGGAATTCGGGGAGTGGCTCTGCATGGATGTCCTCAAAAAGATTCCTCACCGGCATTTCGTCTTCAGCATCCCGAAAATCCTTCGCCGTTACTTTCTCGGAGCCTGTCCTCGACCTGATCGGGGAATCGAAAGCTGCTTGCCGATCTCAGCCGCTGCGCCTGGGAATCCCTGAAGGTTTTTATCCAGGATGCGGTGGGGACACCTTTTTTGCAAGGTGTCCCCGTTGATCCCATCCCCGGCGCCGTCATCGCTGTCCAGACCTTCGGCGACTTTCTCGGATTTAATCCCCACTGCCACATTTTATCGGGTGAAACGATCAAAAGATGAGCTGATTTCTCAAAAAAGCGGACGTCAATCCATCTTTCTTACCCAACCGCATCGCCAGTCCCTGCTTTTTGATGCAAAACAGATGAAAAATGTTCCTTGA
>JBAQLR010000141.1:0-5522 GCA_049302035.1 Syntrophales bacterium | reverse complement strand
CGCCGTGGCTGCGAAGGTGATTGCCCGTGTCGGCATGGAAGTCCTGGCCTATACAAAAACCTTGGGCGGTGTGACGATCAGCCAGACCTGGCAGGATTTGCTGGGCCTTTCCCGTGAGGAATTGGGTCATAATAAGCTTTTGTGTCCCGATTTGCAGGCAACGGCAGAGATGGAAAAGCGCCTGGCAAAGGCGAAGGAGGAGGGCGATTCCCTGGGCGGCATGGTGGAGATTATCGTGCGTGGCTGCCCCGCCGGTCTGGGGGAACCCGTATTTGACAAGATGGATGCCGATCTGGCCAAGGCCCTGATGAGTATTGGTTCGATAAAGGGCGTCGAGATCGGTGCGGGTTTCCAGGTTGCGGCCATGACCGGCGTTGCCGCTAACGATCCCATCACGGCGGCGGGATTTCTTTCCAACCATGCCGGCGGTATCCTGGCGGGTATTACCAGTGGGCAGCCCCTGGTCATCAGGGTGGCCAGCAAACCGATACCATCCATCGGCAAGGTGCAGCAGACCGTTGACCTTACCGGCAAGGCGCGGGAACTGCGCGTTCCGGGCAGGCACGATGTGGCGACCATCCCCCGCATCGTGCCCGTGTGCGAGGCGATGGTGAACATAATTTTAGCGGATCACCTCCTCCGTCAGCAGGCGTTGGCGGGATGAAAAATATACAGATAGGGATCATCGGCGGCACCCGCGGCATGGGCAAATGGTTTGCCGACTTTTTACGAAAACAGGGATATCAAGTCCATGCATCGGGCAGCGTTACCGGCATGCCCGTGGCGCGGATCGCTGCCTGTTGCCAGGTGGTGGTGATAAGCGTGCCCATTGGCATTACCGCTGAGATCATTGCCAAGGTTGGCCCCTTGATGGCCAAGGAAAGCCTGCTCATGGACCTCACATCGCTGAAAGTAGAACCAGTCAAGGCCATGTTGAATTGTTCCGCAGCGGAAGTTATCGGTTGCCATCCGCTATTTGGCCCCCAGGTTGAAATGCCGGAAAACCGTCATGTTGTCCTTTGTCCGGCCCGGGGGGAGAAATGGTTGCCCTGGCTGCGGGAGGTTTTGGCCGGTGGCGGCGCTTCGATCGAAGAAATAACCCCGGCAAGGCATGATGAGCTGATGTCCATTGTCCAGGGGTTGAATCATCTGAATACGATCTTGATGGGCATGGCCCTCGGCAAAACCGCAGCGCCCCTCGCGCAGCTTGATCGCTATACCACCCCTTCCTTTGATAGCAAGTCCCAGGTGGTTAGAAATGTCTTTTCCGAAAACCCCCGTCTTTATGCAGAGATAATATGCAAGAACCCTGACATGCAACGGGTGATCGCTGTTTACGAACAGGCGCTGGCAGAAATCAAGGCCTGTGTTGTAAAAGACGAAGCGGACAACTTAACCGCCGCCATGGAAAAAACCGCAGCGCGCCTTTGGCCTGTAGAAAATTCACGCCGGTGAAATCCGTTGACAAAGGCAGCAGAGGGTATATATACGTTGCCAGAAGCGTGTGGGAAGGTTATGGGATGTTTGGAATAGGAATGCCGGAACTGCTTGTAATTTTAGTCATTGCCTTGCTGGTTGTCGGACCAAAAAAGCTGCCCGATTTGGCTAGGTCTTTGGGAAAGGGAATGGCGGAATTACGTAAAGCCACCGATGGCGCCACGGAGACGTTGAAGGAATCCCTGCGGGTAGATGAAATAAAGCATGACGTAGATAAGCTCAAGGAATCATTAGCCTCAGGCGCCAGCTTCAGCGTTGCCGATCGTTATCCTTTATCGCCTGTCAAGGTTGCTCAGGAAGCGTCTCCTGCCCCTGTGACCGAGACGGGTGAGGAAGCCTTGCACCCTCCCGCCGCACCGCCTCAAGACCCTCCTATATCTCACGATAATAACCACGTCGGCTAATTACCCTCAGGATTTGTTTAATTATGGATAATCCCACTGATGAAAAAATGTCTTTTATCGGGCACCTCGAGGAGTTGCGGACCAGGCTTATTCACATCGTTGTCGCGATTGGGGCAGGTTTCCTGATCAGCTACAGTTGTAAAGAGTTGTTATTCAAGGTTATTACCAGACCCCTGGCTGAAGTCCTGCCTCCTAAAAGCTTTATGATCTATACGGGCATGGCGGAAGCCTTTTTTATTTATATGGAGCTTGCCTTCTACGCTTCTCTCTTCATCTCCGGTCCCTATTGCCTTTACCAGATATGGAAGTTTATTTCACCGGGGCTGCATGTCCGGGAAAAAAAATATGTCCTCCCTTTTGTCTTGGTTTCCAGCACCTTGTTTGTCACCGGTGTGCTCTTCGGGTACTACGTCGTTTTACCACCGGCCTGCGCTTTTTTTGTGTCTTATACAACCGACTTTCTTAAACCAATGTTTTCCCTGAAGGAATATTTAGCGCTAACTTCAAAATTTCTCCTCGGTTTTGGTGTTTCTTTCGAGTTGCCGGTCTTTCTTTTTTTCATGACGAAAATCGGCATCGTTAACCCGAAGATGTTGGCAAAACAGCGACGGTATGCCATTCTGATTATTTTTGTCGTCGCGGCCATCTTAACGCCTACCCCCGATCCCTTTAACCAGATATTAATGGCCCTGCCCCTCATGGTGCTGTATGAAATAGGAATTATCGTATCAAAATTCGCCGTGAAAAAACCTGCCCCGGATGATAGGCTGGGCAGAGAAGATAATCAGGAAAAGGAAGTATGAAAAACAGTAATTCCAAAATGCTTAAAACCAAAGTGAAAAAATATAGAATTTTAACCAAGCTGCTTTTTGTCGCCGTTATGCTGATTCTTGCTGTGGCAACAGCGGGAGGCACTTTCTACTATTACGTCCTTGCGAATGAAATACCCAGCATCGCTGCCTTGAAGGACTACCGGCCCAGCATTGCCAGCCGGGTTTATGCCGACAATAACGAACTCGTTGATGAATTTTTTGCCGAAGACAGAAAGTTAATAAAGGTTTCCGAGCTGCCCAAAAGGGTTATCATGGCCTTTGTCGCCGCTGAAGACACCAGATTTTTTCAGCACCAGGGGTTGGATTTGCACAGCATCACCCGCGCCTTTTTTAAAAACCTGGAAGCGGGGCATATCGTCCAGGGGGGCTCTACGATTACCCAGCAGGTGGCAAAATCCCTCTATCTTTCCTCGGAACGAAGCTACCTGAGGAAGGTCAAAGAAGCGATCCTGGCGTACAAAATTGACAGATATCTTACCAAGGAGGAAATCCTCAATCTTTATCTGAATTGTATCTATCTCGGCCATGGCACTTACGGCATTGAAGCCGCCGCAGAGGGATATTTCGGAAAAAGCGCGAAAAACCTGACCTTGGCGGAAGCCGCCCTGCTGGCGAGCTTACCGAAGGCGCCCTCGAACTACTCCCCCTATAACCATTTTGACCGGGCCAAGCAGAGGCAGGACTATGTTCTGGGGAGGATGGTGGAAGACGGTTACATCACCACCCAGGAAAAGGAAACGGCCATGAAGGCTCCTTTGCGGCTGCGTTCCATCAAACCGAAAGACAAGATAGCCCCTTACTTTGTGGAGAATGTCCGCCGTTACATTATGGAGAAGTACGGGAGTGATGTCCTTTATAAAGAGGGGCTTGAGATCTATACGACGTTGAACATAAATATGCAGAAGGCCGCGCGGGATGCGGTGGTAAGAGGTATGGCGGAATTAGAGGAAAGGCAGGGCTATCCGAAAGGTTCGGCGCAGGGCGCTTTTCTTTCCATGGAGGCCGCTTCCGGGGCGATTAAAGCGATGGTGGGCGGCAGGAATTTTATCAAGAGTGAATTCAACCGGGCCACTCAATCGAGGCGGCAGCCCGGTTCCGCCTTTAAGCCGTTAATTTATGCGGCGGCCTTTGATAAAGGGATGACTCCGGCAACGGTTATTGTTGATGCGCCTCTCGTTTTCGAAGGTGCCGACGGCAATGTCTGGAAGCCGCGGAATTTTGATGAAGAGTTCCACGGTCCGACCACGCTCCGTAACGCCCTGGTGCACTCGCGGAATATTGTCACCATCAAACTGCTCCAATTGATAGGAGTTGATTATGCCGCGTCCTACGCCGCCAATATGGGAATTGTCTCCCCCCTGACGAAAGATCTTTCCCTGGCCTTGGGAACTTCCGGGGTGACCCTGCAGGAAATGGTGCGTTCTTATTGCCTTTTCGCCAATCAGGGGAAGAGGGTCGAGCCTTTTTTCATCAGGAAAATAGTCGATCGTACAGGGCATGTGTTTGAAGAGAACCAGCCCGTGAGTTTTCAGGTCATCGATCCACGCATTGCTTTTATGACTACCTATATCATGCAGGACGTGGTGGAAAGCGGCACGGGGATGGTGGTCAAAAGCATCGGCAGGCCGGTAGCTGGTAAGACAGGCACCACCGATGAAATGCGAGATGCCTGGTTCATCGGTTTCACCCCTTCCCTGGTTGCCGGGGTGTGGGTTGGCTTTGACAAGGAGAGGACGCTAGGCAAACAGGAGGTGGGGGGCCGTGCAGCGGCGCCGATCTGGTTATATTTTATGGAGAAGGCGTTGCAGGGGAAACCGGCTGAACTCTTTCCTGTGCCCGAGGGTGTGGTCTTTAATAAGGTGGACCGGGCAACCGGCCAGGCGGTGAAGAAAGCTACCGCAAGCACCATCCTTGAATGTTTCCTTGAGGACATCTTGCCCGGTGAAAAGGAAGGGGATGCGGATGAGCAGACTGGCGAGGCCAAGCAAGAAGGGGTAACGCCTCTCTGAATCAGCGGTTTTTTTCTTTTTGGTTTTCTTCCTCCAGTGGCCATTCACCGCGTTCCTGGAGTACATCTCGATAAATCATCAGCGCTTCATTAACGGCCGGCATACCGGTATAAGTTGCCATCTGGAAGAATATCTCAGCCATTTTCCGGGGATTGCATCCCACATTCAAGGCGGCGTTAATATGGAGTTTCAGTTCCTCACCGGCCCTGGTGGCTGCCAGGATGGCGCAGGCAATCATCTGCCGTTCCGGCGGGGTTAATACATTGCGTGAGTACAAATTGCCGGTGATAAATTTAGACAGATCGTTGGCCAGGTCTTTGTCAAAGGCCTTCCAGGTGAAATATGGGGGGTCCATTTTAATCCCCTTGCCAAATAGTTTCGCCGCCGTTTCCCGCGTTTTTTTACTGAGCGTATCGTCGCACATAAAAGAGACTTTCCTTCCTCCAGGGCTGTTTTGCCAGTACTTTGCAACTCATTCCACATGATATTGTAATTTTGGACTTTCCCAGCCTATACCCTGATAAATTTTACTTGACAAGGCAAAAAAAAAGCGTATTTTTCTCGCCAGAGTAAGGGAGTGCGTTAGCACTCAACGTGGGAAATCTTTGAAAGGAGGTAAAAAAGTCAATGAAAAAAATATTTGCTATTTCTCTTTCCCTGCTTTTCTTCGTAACATTATCATTTGCAGTGGTTGGATGCAAGAAGGCAGAAGAGCAGAAGCCAGAAGCGGCGATGGAGACCCCGGCCCCGGCTCCTGAGGCAGCCCCGGCGCCTGAGGC
>JBAQLR010000140.1:0-3593 GCA_049302035.1 Syntrophales bacterium | reverse complement strand
CTACGCAAATAAAGACGGCCATGGGCGACTACCGATGGTCTACCGAATCAGTAGCCAGAGACCGGTTGTTCCTGGAGTACTTGGGAGTGGCAATCAAGTAGTGTACGCTTTATCCGATTTTCAGGTTTGTATGGGTGTGTCGTTCTCATTTATTTTGATCCTGAAATATTCGGGTTTGTTATAGACTACATCAAAACACATAACAGTTGCCCTGGGAATTGCTTCATAAGTGAATAACGCTTTTTCCTCTGCGGCGCCCGTGGCAGGATTAATAGCCACAGAGGTGCGAACTTCAAGGTTATCATTGACAATGCGAGGGAAAAGCTTATCTGAGACCAGTACCAATCTGTTAAAGATTTCTGTAGGAATTTTGGGCATTGTATCAATAATGGGAGGAGACTTCTCCTTATTCTTTAAGTATATCCAGCCAAGGTTTAGTTGTTTATCCCTATCGACGAGATTAGTTAGAATTTGTTCATCATCGTATGTTAGTCCGTTGTTCGCAGATATTGCTAATTCCTTCAGTATAGATGAACATGTGATCCATACAGGTCCTATCATGGAATGAACAGGGAAAAATAAAATCCTGGCATCTGAAAATTGGGCAAGTCCCTGGAAACTTCCGCTTTGCTTTGAAAAGCCAAAGGCGACGCAGACTTCGCAATCTGGCGATCCACAATGGCCTTCACCATCGTTGGCACCCTTCCCTGCACAGCTATAGTAAATATCTATATTCTCGTCTTTCCTAATCATGGGGCCATTTGTGTTTGGCGTTATAATAGCTTTACCTTCGCTATTATACTTTATAATATCTGAGGAGGGGTCCCGTAAAAAAACATAATCAGGTCTTTGATATTTCCATTTTTTGTATTTCTCATAATCAATAACCCACCATTTCTCTTCTGTACGGACAGGATCTTCATTATTTTCACTCTGAATCGCCATTGCCGTATAAGCTCGTGACACTCCCGCAATACTTGATCCTGGTATCTTGGGGAGATTTGTTCCAGGTTCTCGCGTAATGGTATTATCCACCCGCCCAAGCCTGTAACCGCCTGTGCCCACGTGTATGGGATCAAGAGACAGCATATAATAAGTTTTTGGTTCGTATGGCTTTTTCATATTCCCTCCTTAATCTTCTTTAAGCCTGTTTTTCAGAATTCTTAAATTCAATTCAAGACAATCAAAAAATAATCCAGAAATAATAGATTCCTTCAACCTATCTAAATCCTCTTGATTTTCAGGGTTAGTGAGCTCTCTGAACCTTTTAAATTCTTTTTTCAAGGTTACCTCTACAAAGTCCGTCCACCTCTTAAATCCTTCTGAAGCTTTATCTTCAGGATTTACATCCCATTCCTGAAGCTTTGACAACCAGAGAGATTCGATGTTTCTTAGCCTGGTATCCGTGATGCCTGGCATTAAGGCTAAGGCTTTAATTTTTCCCCATAATCCTTCGAGTCCTTGATCTAACTCATCAAGTAGGTAAGGCTTGGAAAGGAACCGGCCAGTACTGCCGGTTCGCCTGTTGTTGTCATTTAATGCCAGATCGTACCTGCGCGCATTGGAATCCAAAAATTCGTAGTCATAATGATTCGGATAGAGATAAAGCACATCGCCAGCTTCTACCTCGTTGAAGTGAATAACTTCACCGACTACAGTAGGGAAATAGTTTTTCCTTGAAGAGTAATCCTTACTTCCTTTCTTTACCATAAAATAGGGATGGTAATAGTCTTTATTGCCATCACCAAGTGTGAAAGGCAGTTTCCAGCACCATGTTTTATCCAGTGGCCCATTAGATGGGTATGTTATCTGATCAAACTTGAAAACAAGCCTTTCTTTGTTTGGAATAGTTGTTTTGTCATGATGATGTTTTTTACCGACGACTCTGATTTCCGCCTGTTGTTCTACAAGTTTTTCAAAGTTATTAACCATACGCCTTGCGGAATCCAAAACCGTAAACATGGGCGTCTTTTCGGCAAAGAAGATATTGCCGATACTGAAAGGAAGACGCCCCATGACTTTACCAAACCGGTTCAAATATTCCTCATATATATTCTTCGTGATCTCAACTGCTCTCTCAGCCGGCACAATTGCGAGGAAAAGATCAGGGGTGGTTGTTATAATGCGAACGGGAGAATACTTATCTTCTTCCACGTTGGTTATTGGGCCGGTCATAACAGGATATTTTTTTCTAAAAGGCTTGCCGTCAAGAGTAATTTTCTTATTTATTAAATACTTTGCCTTTTCATCGGTATATTTGCTTCCTATAAGAATGGCCTCGTCACTATCTTTTCCTAACCAAAGGACTTCAACTTTTTCTTGCTCTATCGTGCCTTCGTATGCAGCGCCAGGTATTATCCTCCCTTCATCACGAGGCTTAGGCTTAGGAATATTTGCCTTTATACGGCTCTTTCTTTCAGTCCATAAGATATTTTCATTTCCCGATTGAGGCAATTTTTTAAAGAACTCTTGAGTGGTGCTCCATACATCAAGAATCGTAGAAGGGGTTGGTGTCTTGGCACAGAGAATATTCTGCAATAAATCATCAGTAACCGGATCGGGTTTATACTCATCGATAGTAGACCCCTGCCATTGCGTCCAACTTTCATGAATCCTTTCGAGATGTCTCTTGTAGATGCTTTCTCTTTTGCCGTGTATATATTCAGACCTTCTATCATAGAGAAAAAGGATATGTTTTGCGTAATCCTCTTTGTTCTTGGACTCATAACAAAGATCAATCTCATCCTTTATCCGTTTATAATCATATTTTTTATCTCTAACTGTTAAGCTATGGGCTTCCAACCACCGTTTTATCTCACTTTCTTCATTTTCAAAAGATTTGTTGGTAGTAAGTTCCTCTAACTCTTTATTCAGGCCGTTGGCCTCGGTAATAAATAGGCTCCGGATCATTTTGCCGGCGAGCCATTTGTTAAGGGAAAATTTTGCGACTATCAGGGCTGCGCGTTTCGGTTTGCTTGCAAGAACAATCTCGCTGACAAAAGGCGTTTCATCATTTTCACGCTTACCGTCTTTTCCATAGACATTGACTCTTCTCTCATTGCAGGCATCACAAATATCCCATTGCTCATTTATAGGCCTTGCCCTGCAAATAGGACATACTGTCTTGCTCGTTGCATTTTTCCAATGTTTCTCTATGTTAGCCAAGATTTTTTTGTTCGGTTCAGGAAAAGGGAGCGAAGCTTTTTGTTTCACGCCTTGAATGCAGCTAACAATTTGAGTTATAAAGGGTGTGTCTTGCACGAAAAAAAACTTAGGATAGATATCGCCGTCGGTCTCTTGGATGGAAAGATCAATTATTGTTGACTTAATTTGCTGCAATAGCTTCCCATAATCGCTCAATTGGTCGAAATCTGTCTTTTCAAAATCTATTTCTTTGGGAAGTGAAGGTGCCAGGAAATAAATACCGTTAAGGTCTTCATAAATACAATTGCCGAGAAGGTATTCATATCCTGAAAATCGGATAAAGCGTACACTACTTGATTGCCACTCCCAAGTACTCCAGGAACAACCGGTCTCTGGCTACTGATTCGGTAGACCATCGGTAGTCGCCCATGGCCGTCTTTATTTGCGTA
>JBAQLR010000139.1:0-6484 GCA_049302035.1 Syntrophales bacterium | reverse complement strand
CATCGTCCTTGAGGAATTCACGGAGGACTTTTAGCTGTGATCTTAGGAGTAATTCCTGGAATTTGGCCCATTCTTTGACGTCCATGAGGAGCTCCTTTCCGAAAAAGTTGTTAGCACGATAACATTGTTGGTATGTCAAGCATAATATTAAGTAACATACCAATAACGAGAGAATCAGTTAACTAATGACGAATTCTAATACGGAGCGGGTAAGAAGGTCAAGGAAGTATCAGAAGGACATACTTTTTGGGTTGATCGATTGAACAGGCACCACGCAAATGTCCCAATAACGGGACACTCGGACTCTTAAATTGGCTCAGATTTCACAGAACGAGTGGTACCAAAGATATTACGGTAAGGCAGGGCAACTTCGTAATGATCTCCGCTTGAACCCGGAAGTCCTTTTCCAGACCCTTGCTTATGAAGCGTCATTTGTGCGTGCTTTGCGAGATATACGGCACGATCCGAAGGATGCTTGTGTCTTGGATGTCGGATGTGGGGGGGGGGGGACATTTTCCAGCTTTTGAGGGTTGGCTATGATCTATCCAATATGACAGGGATAGATATCCAGGAAGAGCGTCTGGCTGGTGCAAGAAAGCTTTACCCACAGGGTCAGTTTCTGCATACCGATGCCACGCGAATGAGCTTTAAAAATGGCAGGTTTGATCTTGTCTTCGAATCGACTATGCTAGCAACATTGCCGAACGATCGTGAACGTATTGCTATTGCAGCGGAGATGATTCGCGTCTGCAAATCGGGCGGCTATCTGCTTTTTATGGACTGGCGCACTCCAAAGTTAGGTGACCCCAACTACAAGGCACTAACAAGAAAAGAACTTTATTCCTTGTTTTTCGTTGGATCTGCTACGAGGTTGCTTGGAATTTACAAAGGCGCTTTGATACCCCCCGTAGGCCGTTTTCTATCCAAGCGTGCCCCTTGCCTATATTTTATAGTGGCTACTTTTTTCCCTCTTCTTGTTGGACAGGTGGCGTATGTGCTGATGAAAGAAAGCAATGACCTGAATGAGTAAGCGGTTCTTTGATGTTATGGCGACTATAGCCGGGCTGATGTTTCTCAGCCCATTATTGCTTTTGATTGCGTGGCGCATTAGGTTCGAAGATGGTGCCCCGGTGTTTTATCGCGGGGTGCGTGTAGGGCTCTACGGTAAGCTTTTTCGCATTTTCAAATTCCGGACGATGGTGGTTGGTGCAGAGAGGCTTGGTGCGGCCTCCACGTCGGAAGATGATTCGCGAATTACACGAATAGGGCAATTCTTACGGAAATACAAACTGGATGAACTGCCACAGTTGATTAATGTGCTTATCGGTGATATGAGTCTCGTCGGACCTAGGCCGGAGGTCAAAAAATTCACTGACATGTATACGAAAGCGGAAATTGCCATTCTGTCTGTGCGTCCAGGGATCACTGACTGGGCCTCCATCTGGAATTCCGATGAAGGAGCTATATTAGCGGGAAGCACTGATCCAGACAGGGACTATATTGAAAAGATCCGGCCGGAAAAGATCCGCTTGCAGCTGAAATATGTCCGTGAGCAATCTTTTTGGACTGACTTAGAGATTATTTTTCTAACTCTGAAAACAATCATTTTTAGATAGGTATTAAAAAAAGATTCCGGAGTAAAATATGTCTTATTCTCTTAATTTCCTGGAATATCTGTACCAGACCATGCTCCGGATTCGCCTTGCCGAAGAAAGCCTGGTAGACCCGATTTTGAAGGGCGACGTATGCACTCCCTGCCATCTTTACAGTGGTGAAGAGGCCGTTGCCACGGGTGTCTGTGCTGCCCTTTCGAAAGACGACTATATCTTCGGCAACCATCGTTCTCACGGTCATTATCTGGCGAAGGGGGGATCCCTGCAAGCGATGCTGGCGGAGATCTATTGCCGGGAAGCGGGTTGCTCCCGGGGGCGGGGCGGTTCGATGCACTTGATCGATCCGGAGGTCGGCATGCTGGGGTCGGTGCCGATTGTGGCAGGGACGATCTCTCTTGCCGCTGGAGCTGCGCTGGCTGCGTCTATTCGCAAGGACGGCAGAGTGGCGATCAGCTTCTTTGGCGATGGCGCCACCGGGGAGGGCGTTCTGTATGAATCTATCAATTTTGCTGCGTTGAAGAAGCTTCCTATTATATTTGCCTGTGAAAACAACCTCTATGCGACACACATGCCCATACGGGAATGCCGGGTTGACCAACCGATCTACAAGATGGCGGCTTCTTTCGGCATAGAGTGTCATGTTGTCGATGGCAATGATGTGCTTCAGGTTTTTGAGGCAGGCAGGAAAGCCATAGAAACGTGCCGGTGTGGCAATGGCCCCGTATTTATGGAGTTTATGACCTATCGCTTCAGGGGACATGTGGGGCCTGACGATAATGTGCAGGGTTCCCATACGGATATCAGACCCAAGGAAGAAATAGCCGCATGGTTCCAGAAAGACCCGATCCACAGGTTAGAGAAATATCTGTTGGATCATGAAATTATGGATGCGGCGAGCCTTGAGGCGGTTAAGGCGGAGGTGGCAGCAGAGGTCAGGGAAGCGCAGGCTTTTGCAATGCAAAGCCCCAGTCCAAAGAGGGAGGATTTGCTGAAAAATGTCTTCGCATAGAAAACTCCAGTATAGTTTGGCGATCAATGAAGCGCTTCATCAGATGATGGAACTGGATCCGTCCGTGTTTCTCATTGGGCAGGGTGTCAAGAGTCCCTGGTATGTAGGGAATACTGCCCAAGGCTTGCTGGAGCGATTTGGCGAAACGCGGATTATCGACACGCCGGTTTCCGAAAACGGCATTACGGGGGCGGCGGTCGGCGCGGCCATCGCCGGTATGAAGCCGGTTGTGGTGCATCCCCGGATGGACTTCATGTTCTTTGCTCTGGATCCCATAATCAATCAAGCGGCCAACTGGTATTACATGAACGGCGGCAAGGCATCCGTTCCTGTCGTTTTCTGGGGGATCATCAACCGGTATGGCGAGCAGGCTGCCCAGCACTCACAGGCCATTCATGGACTCTTTGCCAATATTCCCGGCCTCAAGGTGGTCATGCCCGCCACGGCTTATGATGCCAAAGGCCTGATGATTGCCGCTATTCGGGATCCCAATCCCGTCGTTTTTGTTGACGAGCGGTTGTTGTATCGGGTAGAAGATGAGGTGCCCGAGGAGATTTATACGGTAGAAATCGGGAAGGGTCTTGTCCGCAAAGAAGGAAAGGACGTGACGATTGTCGCAGTATCATTGATGGTGCACGAGGCGATGAAGGCGGCAGAATCTCTCGCCTCTGAGGGAATGGATGTGGAAGTCCTTGATTTGAGGACCATTAAGCCATTGGACAAAGAATTGATTCTGAACTCCGTTCGGAAGACGGGAAGAATCGTCATTGCTGATATCGGATGGAAATCATTCGGTATCTCTGCGGAAATCTCCGCCCTGGTTGCGGAGCATGCTTTTGATGCTTTGAAGGCGCCTATCCTGCGGGTGGCGCTGCCCGATTGCCCGGCTCCGGCCAGCCGCAGCCTGGAAGAAGCATATTATCCAGCAGCCGAAGATATCGTTCAGACGGTTAGAAAACTAAAATAGGGGGAAGTACGTCATTATGGCACAAAAGGTAAGATTTGTTGAGCCGGCAAAAGTGTACCGGATGATTAAGGATGAGTTGGACGCAGCCTATTTTGAAGTGATGTCCAAGGGCGATCTGATTGACCGCGGTCAATTGAAAAGTTTTGAAGATAATCTGGCGAAATTTGTGGGGACGAAATACGCCGTGGGCCTAAACAGCGGCTACGACGCACTTCATGTTTCTTTTCTGGCGGCGGAGATCGGCCCCGGTGATGAAGTTATCGTGCCGGCGCATACATTCGTGGCTTCCTGTTCCGCAGTGGTAAATGTTGGCGCCAAACCGGTTCTCGTTGATGTGGGGAAGGATTTCAATATAGATTGCGACAAGATCGAGGAGGCCATTACACCCCAAACCAAAGGGATTATGCCGGTGCATTTGAGCGGCTATATGGCGGATATGGACCGGGTCATGGAAATCGCTAATAAATATAATCTGGTGGTTGTGGAGGATGCCTGTCAAAGCCTGGGGTCAAGCATGGTGGATAGCAGGACAGGCGAAAGAAAAATGGCCGGCGCTTGGGGATTGACGGGTTGTTTCAGCTTCTTCCCCTTCAAGATCCTGGGGGGATACGGAGATGGTGGCGGGATTACGACCAATGACCCTGATGTGGCCCTGTTTGCTACGCGGATGCGTTACAATGGCGAAGACAGGGATACGGGGGAGTACCACGGACACGGTTTTACTTGTCTCCTGGACAATATGCAGGCCGCTTTCCTGGATGTGAAGCTCCGCTATCTGCCTCAATGGATTGAAATAAGAAAATCGATTGCGGCGCGGTATAAAGCGGCGCTGTCCGATATTCCGGATCTGCTGTTACCCCATTATGATGATTCCCGGCGGGATCATATCTATCAGAATTACACCTTACGCTCCCAGCAGGGGAGTGATTTTTCCGATTATTTGAAATCCAGCGGCGTGGAGGTTCTCACTCAGTTCAGGAAGCCCTATTACAAGCACGAGGCCTTGAAACTGGTGGATCGAGGCTTTCCCGAAACGGAGGCCTTGAGCAGAGAGGTTTGTTCTCTGCCGATGAATGTGGAGATTGACGATAGCGAAGTAGATTATGTGATAGAGGTCGTCAGGAAGTTTTACGGGAAATAAATAAGATTGCCACGGCGCTCAGGCGCTTCGCAATGACTTAGTGGAGAACTTTATGGCTTTAGCGTTAAGTGAACGGCATAAATGGGTATTACAGTCGGAAATCAGGAACATGTCTATCGAATGCGACAGCTTGGGCGGCATCAACCTTTCCCAGGGCGTGTGCGATACGGAAGTCCCTACAGTCGTCAGGACTGGCGCGAGGGAGGCCATGGATCAGGGCATCAACACCTACACACATTATGCCGGGTTGATGGAACTTCGCGAGGCCATTGCGGGGAAGCAGAAGCAATTTTACGGCATGGAAGTTGATCCGGAAAATGAGATCATTGTCAGCGGTGGTGCCACGGGCGCTCTCTATTGTGCCTGTCTGGCGCTGCTGAATCCGGGTGACGAGGTTATTTTATTCGAGCCGTTTTATGGCTATCATATACAAACGCTGGTGGCAACTCAGGCCGTGCCCGTTTATGTCCGCATGAAACATCCCGGCTGGACGTTTTCGCTTGCAGACCTCGAACGGGTCGTAACCCCCCGGACAAGGGGGATCATGATTAATACGCCGGCCAACCCTTCAGGCAAGGTTTTCTCGCGGGACGAACTTGAGTTGCTGGCCGCGTTTGCGAAAAAGCACGATCTATTCGTGTTTACCGATGAGATATATGAGCATTTTATTTACGGAAATAGTCAGCATATCCCTCCCGTTATGCTCCCCGGCATGAAGGAAAGAACTATTACGATTTCTGGTCTTTCCAAAACTTTCAGTATTACGGGATGGCGGATCGGTTATTGTATCTGTGATTCCAAATGGTCAACGGCGATCGGATTTTTCAACGATCTCGTGTATGTGTGTGCACCTGCGCCTCTGCAATCAGGTGTTGCCAAGGGGCTCAGAGAACTGGATATTGAATATTACAAAAACCTTTCCACACTATATCGAGTGAAGCGTGACAAGGTCTGCGACGCCCTTACCAAGGCGAAACTTCGTCCTTATGTTCCCGAGGGAGCTTACTATATTCTGGCCGATATCAGCGGGCTGCCCGGCAAAAACAGCAAGGAAAGGGCCATGTATTTACTTCAGAAAACCGGTGTCGCCTGTGTGCCCGGTGAGGCCTTCTATCATGATTACAGCGGAGAATATCTTGCCCGTTTTTGCTATGCCAAAGATGATCCGATTCTGGATGAGGCTTGCAAGAGAATTGAGAGCTTGCGACTTTAAAACACAGTTATGCGCGTCGCCACGTGAGGATGGCGATTTTATTATTGGCAATGCCGATGATTATCATGGCCCTTGTGTTGAAAACAACATCAAAAGGGCCTTTTTTATATTGGTCCGATCCAAAAGGGGGAAACATGGCGGAACATCCGGAAGAGAAACCAAATAGCGACGGTCTATTTGCTCTTTGTGCAGGCGTCCTCATTGGGCTCATGAGCGGGATTTTCATTGGCTGGATTATCTGGGGATAAAAAACAAATGCGATAAAGAAAGTGCTGAGGTCTGAGTGAAAAGGGTAAATAGTCCTTGCAGAAAATGCACACATAATGTATTTAGTCATCCATGAAACGCACCGTTACTGATTTCTTAGACCGCTGGAAAACGTCCGTAAACCGCAAACCCCTGATTCTCCGGGGCGCCCGGCAGGTTGGAAAGACCTATATTCTGAAAGAATTCGGCAGTGCAGCCTTTCCCCGTTGTCACTATGTCAATTTTGAAGAGGATGAACGGCTCGGGCGGATTTTTGAGCAGGATCTGAAACCGG
>JBAQLR010000138.1:0-1817 GCA_049302035.1 Syntrophales bacterium | reverse complement strand
CCGCCGACGAGGTCGGCATCGCCCGTATCCGCCGTCAGCAGAAAAAGCGCCGCGGCGTCTGGGAGATCGGCTGTTGTTACGCCCCCATGCCGATTCAGGAACGGCGCAATGAACGCCCCTATCTGCCGCGATTCCTGGGCATCGTCGAAGCGGGCAGCGGTTTGATGCTGGCGTTTCGGATGGAGAAATCGGGTGAGCACCTGCGGGCATTCAGGGATGAAATCCTGTCTTGTCTGGAGCGGCTGGACTTTTTGCCGGAGCGCCTCCTGGTCGATCATGACGAGACGGCCGCCCTTGCGGAGCCAATTGCCGCCGGTTTGGGAATCACCCTCCAACGCGTCCCGGAACTGTCGGCTTTCGCCGAGGCGCTCGATGCACTGACGGCCACGATGAGATAAAAGGTTTGCCCACCCCGGCAAAAACGCTAAATTTCAAGACCTGACCCCCAAATGAGACCTTTGAATAACTGCCAATATTGTCATTTCGACCGAAGGGAGAAATCTTTAACTATGCACGAGCATTAAGATTTCTCGTCGCTAATGCTCCTCGAAACGACAAAATTCAAAGGTCTCCAACCGCCTGCCCCTGGCGATCCGCGACGAATGCCGGGGCGATCAGAAGATTTCCAAGAGCGTCCTCATCGAGATCGCCCGCAAAAAGCAGGAGCGGGCCATGACAACGGCCTACAACGCCTAGCCAAACAGCTAAAGGCGAAGGCCACCCGTCAGAAGACCTTAGAAACCCCCGAAATGATTATCGAGTGGGTAACCAAAACCACCGCCAAGCTTATAACTATCAACTCAGAACTAAAAACTGTAGAAACGCTAAATTTCAAGACCTGACCCCCAAAATAATGTGCATTTCCCAGAAGGTAAAACTTTTTGACAATCGCTAATTGCAAAATAATATCAATAGCTTTACCTATGCCGGAGCTCCGGCATACCAACTCAAAACTATTAAATGATCTTTAAGCTTACAAATCATGTAAAAGAGGAAATGGTCAGACGTTCCATACCTTGGACTTTACTTGAACAAGTGCTAAATAATCCTCAACAAATAGTTATCGAAAAAGGAAATTTAAAGGCATATCAATCAATTGTCTCATTCGATGATGGCAGGACGGACATTCTTACTTCGGGCTATTGTTGATGATACCATAACACCGGCGGTAGTTGTCACTGCATATAGAACCAGCAAAATCGGAAAATATTGGAGGCCAGCATGAAAGTCTACTATGATCCAGAGGTTGATGTACTTCGCATTCTGTTCAGTAATCAGGCCATTGAGGAAAGCGATGAAGATAAACCTGGCGTAATTATCGATTACGATAAAAACGGCAATATAGTTGGCCTGGAAGTGCTGGCGGCGTCAAAAAATGTTGAAAATCCAAGATCTGTCGAATATGCAGTAGCAGGTTGAATTGAACCTTAGCCAATAAGCTATCGATAACTAAAAACTCAAAACTAAAAACTTGAAAAGTATTATAAAAGATAAAACTTACGCTTTTGCTTTAGACGTAATAGCCCTTTACAAAAAATTAACTGAAAAAAACGAGTACGTGATATCAAGACGAGACCTTTGAATAACTGCCAATATTGTCATTTCGACCGAAGGGAGAAATCTTTAACTATGCACGAGTATTAAGATTTCTCGTCGCTAATGCTCCTCGAAATGACAAAATTCAAAGGTCTCAAGACAGCTACTAAAATCCGGAACCAGCATCGGAGCGAACGTTGAAGAAGCCCTCGCCGGCCAAAGCCGTCCCGACTTCCTCTCAAAAATGTCCATAGCCTCTAAAGAAGCCAGAGAAACCAACT
>JBAQLR010000137.1:0-25829 GCA_049302035.1 Syntrophales bacterium | reverse complement strand
GGAAATTAGCGACGGCGAGAGGAACGCGACACCCGCTCTGGCTCAAGAAACTAAAGTCATCTGGATCAGTTTTTTTATTTCGGGAAGAATCACCCTTTTTTAGCTCAAATAATCTTAGGTTTAACACTTGTTCCAATCTGCAATTTAAAGAGACAGCGGTCATCAAACCCGCCAACGTCCTCTTGTACCGTCTCTTTAGCGGCATGGAAAGATTCGAAAAGTTGACGGCCGTGGGCGGCGATGTCATCAGGAGGTTTTATTATGGGCGGCTTCCTGGGTCTTTTTTGATTTACAGGCTGTTCTCGCTCGATACGCAAGTGTTGGTAGGCTTCCACGTCAGATTATCTCCTCTTGGAAACATGCTTTTGTGCCTGTTCACGCTGCATTGCCTTTTTGATTAACCGGATTTGAAGAAATTCCTGCCCTTTAAGGATCATTTCCTTGATTGCCCTGCGTAAAATCTTCTCGACTTCAGCATGTGACATCTTTACAAAGATAGATAAAATTTGGTCATCTGTCACCTCGAAATCCCGACGGACACCACGCAATTTTATCTGTAGTAATTGGATGAGTTCATCACGCGTAGGTGGATTAAAGAAAAATACTTCTTCAAACCTTCGCCAGATGGCTGAATCCAACATTTGCTCGTGATTGGTTGCGGCAATGATCAGACTTTTCCCCTGATAGGAATCAAACATTTGAAGGACTGCGTTGACGACCCTCTTCAGCTCGCCATGGTCGGTGCTATCTTCCCGTTCCTTTCCCAAGGCGTCAAATTCATCGAAAAGTGCCACCATGGGTGATGAGTCGATAAAATCAAAAACCTTTCGAAGATTTGCGGCTGTTTCTCCCAAATAGGATGATACAACACTATCCATCCTGATCACAGCCAACGTCCGCTCCAACTCGGTAGCAAGCGCCTCTGCCGTCAACGTCTTTCCACACCCCGGAGGACCAAAGAACAGTATCTTATCAGAGGGTCGCAATCCGTAACTCTTCAATACATCAGCGCGATGATGCTGTTCAAGGATTTCGTCCAAACCGCCGCGATTCTCTTTGGAAAGCACAACCTCATCAAGGTTTCTCCCTGGCTCTCTTACAAACAGAAGCGGCAACCCTCGTTCTTGGTCTATGGGAATGTGCTCCGAAAACTGCCTTATGGCAGAACTTTGCCTGATGTTGTCACCATAGAGGATCCTTTCAAGGTCATTCGCCAGCAAATGATGCTGTTTTTGCCTTTCTTCCCGAATGATTGCCTCCGATACCTGCTTGAAAGCAATGACATCGCCATGAGATCCCGCTTTAATTAATTGCCTCAATATTTTTCCGCTGGCCATGGCTACTCTCCTTTCTTATGACTATTGGTAGGAGGACTTATATCATATTGAGAAAAATCTGGCAGGTCTTATTCGCCGCACTTACCTCTCCGCCCATGACGCTTTGAATAATACAGTAACATGCTGAATTAAAAGTAAATATTGCTCGTTTCCGTTTTCTGGTGAAGTAAAACATAAACATTCATTCTATTGAGGGTGGCACTCACGCCATCGTCCACCGTATCAGGAAGAGTGGAGCAGCGGTCTTTTTTTGCCGTAGCTTTCCCTCGATCCTAACGATAAATTCCTCACGTTGCCGGTCCACGTCGTCCTGTGCATCAAACAAAAAACGACGTTTCTGATTGCGCTGTGCCTCTAATGCCTTGATCTGCTTTTGTCCGGCAAGCTTTTCCTCAAGCGAAAGCGCGGCAACGGCCACACGGCGGGCCTCTTTGATCTGGCGATCCAGTTCTTTGATTTCCCGCTCCAGACCGGTTTTGAGATCATCGGCCCAGCCGTCGAGTTTTTCCGCTTCAGCCTCGAAGAAGCGCGCGTTGCGTTCGGAAATTTCCTTCTGGATGATGATTTCGCGCTGCCGGGTTATATCCTCCAGGGCCTCGTGGCGTCCAGGCGCCGATACCGGGCCAAGGACTTCACCCGGCAGAGTGAGGAGACGGGTGGCTGTATCCATATCAAGCGACTGGCCCTGATCGTTAATTGCCGCAATAATAAGATGATCTTCCGCTTGATCGAGGGATTCGATGGTGAAAGATGAAACCGTCAGCCAGCCGGACTGGCCGAGCAAGGTTTCCAGTGCGAATACCTTGCCGTCGTGTCGGCCATAGTCGAACCGAATTTCGGCAGGCGCCAGAACGCGGTGCTTCGCCAGGGTCAGCAAGGCCTCGACGAGGGGATGATGATTGCGACGATAGAGATGCGCTTCCCCGGAACGGCGGGGCAACTCATAGAGACCCAGAGGGATATGGTCTGTTCTGTCCGGAAAGGGATGGGCACTCAGCCGGAAGGTTGAGTCGTCCAGAAACTCGGCATGCCCGTTCAACTCATGCCGGGTGAGATGCATGAGCAGGCGCTCGAATCTGTTGAGGTATGCCTTGGAGGCCTCGTCGCTGGCGCCGAATACGCCCTCGAAAAGGCTGAACTTCTCAGCCAGAAGCTGAAAGACGCGTTGATCGGCGGCGTTTTTGCAGTTAAAAAAATTCACCACGACGACGTCATGCTGCTGGCCATAGCGATGGCAACGGCCGATGCGTTGTTCGATACGTTGAGGGTTCCAGGGAAGGTCATAATTTACCACGAGCGAACTGAACTGGAGGTTGATGCCCTCGGCCCCGGCTTCCGTGGCAATCATGATGCAGCCCTGTTCCCGGAAGTAGTCCACCAGCGCCGATCTCATGTCGGCGGTGCGCGACCCGGTCACCTGGTCAGTGCCTTGATGGCGCGTTAGCCACTCGTTGTATATCTGCCGGGATCGTTCATCCGTATTGGCGCCGTTGAACAGGACAATGCCTTCTGCAAAGGGACTGTCCGTGAGCAGGCGTAGCAGGTAATCCTGGGTGCGGCGCGATTCCGTGAAAATGACCGCTTTTTTAGCTGCTCCAATCTCCGTTGCCTTCGCAAAGGCAATGTCTAAGGCCTGCAGCAGGGCTTTGCCTTTGGCATTGTGCTCAATAGACGTGGCAAGATCCGCAAAGGCGTCCAGGTCGGCGATTCCAACAGAGAATTCTGCAAGGGCGTGGCCGTGAGGAGCAACTTGTCCTTTCCCGCAAGAGCCAGCTTGAGCGTGTTGGCGATGACATTTGCCGGCTTCTAGACGTTGCGCAGGCGGTGTGCCTCATCAATAACCACGAGATCCCAGGGGGTGCTTTGGATGTCGTCGGCCTTGCTCCGGGCAAAGTGGTAGGAACAAATGACGATTTCCGGCGCTTCAAAGGGCCGAAGCCGACCATGTTTGACAGCTTCATTATAAGACTTGGTTTCCAGGAGGCAGCAGGGCAAAAAGAACTTTTCGTTCAGCTCCTGGTACCACTGCTTGCGGAGGTTGGACGGTGTGATGACGAGAATGCGCCGTTTACCATCCAGGAAGGCGGGCTTTATCAGAGCTGCAAAGGATATGAGGAGGAGCGACGCTCTGAAGTCGGCGCTTCGGCAAAAGAACGCCGTCGATCGCATTCTCGGGACGTTGGAACATGAAGAAATCTGATCTTGGGCTGTCCTTTTGTGAAGGGAGGTGAGGACATGGAGACACTGGATAAGGAAAAGGCCGATGAGACCACACCAACAAAGAGAATCCTGTGCATCGGCAAGATCACCAAGGGCAGGATGACCATGGCCATCGCTTTTCACAAGAAAGGAGGAACAAACCATGTTCCAGTTTCACGAAGGAGGATTCCCATGATCGACTTGGCATCCTTATCTCCTGCGCGGTCTTGAGATCACACGGGAAAACCATGTATGGGCTGCTGGATGGACAACGTCTTCATCGAACGGCTCTGGAAAAGTGTCAAGTACGTGGATATCCCCCGACAATATTTCTCAAGGGTAAAAAGGGAATGCCCTTATGCCGGATGAAAGAAAGACAAAAACCCAGCGTCTCACAGAATTTACGATCCTGCGAGCAAGGGTTGCAGAACTTGAAAAACATCAAGAGCAGGTGAATGCGTTAAGAGATTTATTTAGATTGCTGCGCCGGGGTTATTGTGCTTGAAACCGGGCTTAGCTGTCGGCAGCGGACTACTCGTCCTGAAAAACCCCTTTGTGCAGCCACACATGGTTTAGCTGCGATCTTGTACAGCCTCCATTATAGGTCCGCTTGACATGGTTAGACTGGGAATGAGAATGGGTATAAATCTCTGCCCCTTCCGCAAGGGCACACCGGTTACCGATGGAAATACCGCCCTTGCTGTCGAGGAACACGCCGCGGTTGAAAAAGACGTCGTCCCCCACCTCGATGTTATGGCCAAAGTTGAAGCGGACGTTCTCTTCGGCAATGAAATTCTTGCCGCAACTCTTGAAAAGCCGCTTGGCAATTATCCTCCGTAAAGGGATAGCGAAATTAGCCACCGCAGCCATGGGCGTTTTGTCAAGGGTATCCCAGAGGAAATGGAGATAGCGTTGTTCTTCGGTAAACCCGATATCTTCGGCTTTTGGCAGATACTCGCTGTAGATTTTTATTTCACCCAGTATCTCCCGCGGGAAGCAAGCGCCCATCATGTCCAGGATGCGGGCTGCGCCCCCGGCATCCATCGTCGAGCCGACGATGGTTTCTATTGAGCGAAGTCTTTCCTTTATGTCCATAACCCCAAGGCACTCCAAATTGAATCTTCGTTACTGCGTCGGGACTGTAATAAACAATTGCCTTGCATGTCAATGCAATAATAACCTCTACTTGAAGATCATAACGAATTTTTTAAATAGTTTTTTATCAAAATGATCAACCATTCCCGTCTGCATTAACTTAAGTGCGGCGAAGGGAGTCATTTTTTCGCGGTAAGGCCGATCGGAAGTAAGGGCATCGTACACGTCGGCTATGATACATATGCGGCCATATAGGTGGATATCATTTCCCTTTATTCCTTTTGGATAGCCTTTGCCGTCATACCGTTCATGGTGTTGCAACACAATCAACTTGCATTCTTCGGTTAATTGCCCGGTACTATGCAGGAGCTTAAAGCCCAAGACCGGGTGACGCTGGATTTGCCGGATTTCTTCTGCCGTAAGCCGTCCTGGTTTATTGAGGATGACTTGATCAATTTCTACTTTACCCAGGTCGTGCAGAAAAAAGCCGGCTCCTAATTCATGCATGTTGTGCCCATCTGACGCTTTGAAGAGTGTTTTTGAGAGCGACACCGCTGTTACACCGACACTGACGGAATGGTTGAAGGTATTAAAATCATGTGAGTTAATAAGAAGCAGATGCTTCTTAGTGACATCGTCGTTCAGAATCAGATCGACGACCGCAGCGATTCCTTTTTTAACCGCCATGATGTTCGCGGCAGAGGGATTGTCTAGTAGGCGCTGCATCATTAGCGTGGCTTGTACACGGATGATGGTTGCTTTTTCAGATGCCGACAGTTTCTTGTCATGGATGGCTTCCAAAAGCTTGTCAGGGACGGTTTGAATCGCCGGTTCTTTTAATGGGGCAGCGAGCGGCGGCGGGTCTTCTCTGACGTCGTCACCCAGATCAGTGTCGATGATTATTTCGCTTAACCCTGTGTCTTTAATTTTGCTGAGTTGTGCCTCTGAAATTATGATGAAGTTATTCTTGATAAAGGAATGGTTATGCCAGGCAAGAGGCAGATTCACGTACATTCCCGCGCGGAGTTTTCCAATGTTAATTTTTTTCAGCATAGCAGGTCATGTCCTTAATCCTCTGGGATGCTATAATCTGAAACTTTCTGTCTCTGTGTTGATCGGAATAGCGCTGAAAAAACTTTAGGGCTGGGTTAAATTGGCATCACTCTGGTCTTGCGGCAATAAACTTCGCGCCATCTCGGGCGGCAGTTCCTGGACGTCGCGCAGTTTTCTTTCAATGCCCCGGGATTTGCGGGCGGCATCATCCATAGAGTCTTGCGCCTGGGCGAGCTTTTTTCTCACCCCTTCCAGGGCAGCGCCGAACTTTCCGAACTCCGTTTTAATGGCGGCCAGCAAGTTCCATATTTCACCGGAGCGCTTCTGGATGGCCAGGGTCCGGAAGCCCATCTGCAAACTGTTCAACAGGGCGGCAAAGGTGGAAGGGCCGGCAACGATGACGTGGTAATCGCGTCGGATCGTTTCCATTAAAGACGGTTGCCGGGCGACCTCTGCGTAGAGTCCTTCCATGGGTAGGTACATGATGGCAAAATCCGTCGTGCAGGGCGGATTCAGATATTTGCTGTGGATATCCCTGGCGCATGATTTTAAGGCAGATGCCAGCAGGCGGGAGGCCTTTTCCAGCGCTGCCGGATCAGCTTGCTCCTGGGCTGCCAGCAGCCTTTGATAATCCTCAATTGGCGCCTTGGCGTCAATGGGCAACCAGACGAATTCGTTTCCATCTCCGGCCTGTCCCGGCAATTTAACGGCATATTCCACTACTTCCTGACGATGCTCGTTAGTCCGGATATTTTTGCCAAATTGTTCAGGAGCGAGGATGTCTTCGAGCAACATGCCAAGTTGGACCTCTCCCCAACCACCCCGCGCCTTGACGTTGGTCAGAACTCTTTTCAGGTCTCCCACGCCGACGGCTAGATTCCGCATATCGCCCAGTCCCTGATGAACCTGTTCCAATCGTTCCGAGACCATGCGGAATGATTCGGCCAGCCTTTTTTCCAGCGTCCCCTGGAGCTTTTCATCAACCGTGTTGCGCATCTGCTCAAGTTTTAACGTGTTATCATCCTGCATTCTCTGCAGCCGCTGTTCCATGGTTTCGCGTAATTGTTCCAATTTCCTTTCGTTACTTTCCCCGATTCCGGCCAATTGCCTGGCAAAGTCGTCCCAATGATCCTTTTGGAGGGTTGCGGTGTTCATCATTTGCCCCTGGAGAGAATCACCGAAGTTTTTCAAGGAAAGCCCCAGCTCCTCCCGGATGCCCTGCGCCTGCCGGGCCGCCTCAGAACGATTTTGGGACATCTCTTCCCGCAGGATTTTTTCTGATTTCTCCTGGCTTTCTTCCCATGCTTTCCTGTAGAGTTTCAGATAGACGGGATAGACTGTCCTGCGGCGCCATAATGCCCCAAAAACAAAAGCCAAAGTTAGAAGGACAATAATTATAAAAAACGTCGGTTCGGAAAAAAAACTTATCATCGCTCTTCCTGTTTGCCGATCTTTAGATAAATTAGCCGGGCCTGATGCCTGTTCATACTACTGTTGCAGGTAAAAAGAAAGCAAGGTTATGAACAAGGTTTCTTATGGCAATAGACGGCCGTTTTTGGTAGTAGATAGCCGCCAAGGGCAAGAGGTATTTTACTTACGATGGTTAAGGCATGGCACAAAAACTTCTGAAACCGCAAAGTGCGGGATCGCCGGGCGAAAAGACCGACTCCCTGCGTCGCTTGCTTAAGGAACTGAAAACGCCCTTTGTGCCCGGTCAGAAGGTAGGCATCAAGCTCCATTGGGGGGAGCGGGGCAATCATAGTTTCCTACATCCTGAATTTGCCAGGGAAATTGTCCGGTGGCTTCAGGCAATGGGTAACGGCGTATATATCTTCGATACGACGGTGCTTTATTCCGGCGGACGCCGGACGGGAGAAGATTCCCTGGCGACGGCGGTGGCACACGGCTACTGCGAGGATTATCTGGGGTGCCCCATCATTATTGCCGATGGGATGGACGGCCGCAACGTGATCGATATCCCCGCCGGGTTCAAGCACTTTGCTTCGGTGCAGGTGGCGTCCTTGGTGCAGGAAACCGACGGTTTTATCCTCTTTTCCCATTTTAAGGGACATCAGGCCATGGGTTTTGGCGGTGCCCTGAAGAATCTGTCCATGGGTTTTTCCTCTCGGGCGCAAAAGCAGCGTATGCATGCCGATGTCCATCCCGAGCTTGATGAGGGGAAATGCACTAAATGCGGCGATTGCGTGGCCATTTGTCCCGTCGGCGCCGCCAGATTTGCCGCTAACGGCTATCCCTATTATGATCGCGGCACCTGTATTGGCTGTGCGCAGTGCATTGCCATGTGCCCGCAGGCGGCGCTGAGAATACTTTGGGGCAAGGAGCTTAATACTTTTCAGGAAAAGCTGGTGGAAACGGCGGCGGCGCTGTGGCGCATTATCGGGAGGAAAACGGTTTGCATCAATGCCCTGCTCGGCATAGTTGCAGAATGTGACTGTATGACGGGAAGACACCCGGTGATTGCGCCTGATTATGGTTTCATCGGCGGCGACCATCCCCTGGCGGTTGATGAGGAGTCGTTGGCGGCGGTAGGCACGGGGCCTTTCGAAAAGGCGCATCCCGACGTCTCATGGCGGCGGCAATTCGACTATGCGCGGGAAATAGGCTTTTTAAAAATCCCGTAAAATAATGTCGGCGAGTAAGACAGGTTAAGAATTGAAGGAGGGGGCATTGAAGATCACAGTTGAACAAGGGAAAATTGCCGAACATGTGACGGAAGCATTGGTGGTAGCTCTCTGTGAAAGCGAAAAGGGATTGATATACGGGCCGAAGCGGCCTGATAAGAGTGTGCAAAACCTCATAAAGGAAGTTATGGCCACAGGCGATTTTACGGGCGAAGCCAACCAGGTTGCCGTTCTTTACACCCGTGGCGCCATGCGCCCCCGCAGGATCGTACTGACCGGATTGGGCAAAAAGTCCGAGTTGGACCAGGAGAAGCTGCGCAACGCCTCGGCCAAGGCGGCCCAGCAAATCAGGCAGCTGAAGATTAAACAATTTGCTGTGGCGGTGGCGTGGGACGACCTGGACCTCCCCCCGGAGGTGGTAGCGGAGGCGGTGGTGGAGGGGGTTTATCTCGGTCTTTATCAGTTCACGCCCTTCAAAACGCAGGAGCGTGAGAAGATTCAGGAAGTGGAAGCTTGCGTTCTTCTCGTAGAGAGGGAAGTTAGTATGTCCACGGTCAAAAAAGCGGCCGAAATTGCCGCCACCATCTGCCGGGCGGTTTGTTTTGCACGGGATCTTGTTTCCATGCCTGGAAACAGGATGACGCCCTCGGATCTGGCGCAGGAGGCGAAAGCCCTGGCGGCCGTCCGGAAGAAAGTGCACGTTAAAATCATTGATGCCGAGGGCATGAAGAAGCTGGGTATGAATGCCCTGTTGGGTGTGGCTAGCGGTAGTTGTCAACCACCCCAATTTATCATTCTGGAGTACCGTGGGGGACGGAAGGGAGAGGCGCCGATAGCCCTGGTGGGCAAGGGCCTGACCTTTGACAGCGGCGGCATCTCCCTCAAGCCGTCGGAAAAAATGGAGGAAATGAAAACCGACATGGCGGGGGGCGCAGCGGTTATGGGAGCGATCATGGCTGCTGCGGATTTGCCCTTGCCGATCAATGTGTTAGGGATGATTCCGGCTACGGAGAACCTGCCCGGCGGCAAGGCTTATAAGCCCGGCGATATCCTGACTTCTATGTCCGGGATCACGATCGAGGTTACCAATACGGACGCTGAAGGACGCATCATTTTGGCCGACGCCCTTACTTATGCCGGCAGCTACAAGCCGACGGCGATCATTGACATTGCCACTTTGACGGGCGCCTGCGTGATTGCCCTGGGAGAAAATGTCAGCGCTATCCTGGGTACGGATGAAAATTTGAAGGAAAATTTGAAGGCGGCGGCGGAAAACACCGCCGAGAGGGTGTGGGAGCTGCCTTTCTGGGAGGAATATCAAGAGTCCCTCAAGAGCGAAATCGCCGATTTTAAAAATGCCGGAGGGCGGGCCGCCGGGACGATCACGGCAGCGGTCTTTTTAAGCAAATTCGTCGGAGCCTACCCCTGGGCGCATTTAGATATTGCCGGGGCCGCCTGGCGCGCCAAGGAAAAGCCCTATATTCCCAAGGGGGCTTCCGGCGTGGGAGTAAGGCTGTTTGTCCGTTTTTTAAGGGACTTGGTTAAAGAGAAGCAACTTGCCGAAGGAGTAAAAGTTCGCGAGTGAAAGAGCCGATTCTGAGGGTAACCGATCTCACCACCCACTTCGAGACCAAAGATGGCGTCATCAAAGCTGTTGACAGGGTCGATTTAACGGTGGAGCAGGGTGACACGCTGGGCGTGGTGGGAGAATCAGGCTGTGGCAAGACGGTGCTGGCGCTCAGTATCATGCGGCTGGTACCGATGCCGCCCGGTAAGATTGTCGCCGGCAGTGTTTTTCTCGACGGCTTGGATCTCTTGCAGCTTAAACGGGAGGAAATGCGTCGTTACCTGGGCAAGGATATATCCATGATCTTTCAGGAACCGATGACATCTCTCAATCCGGTGCTGAAAATCGGAGATCAGATTGCCGAAGTGGTGCGTTTTCACGAAGGGTTATCCCGCAAGAAGGCTTTAAATCGCGCTGTCGAGATGCTGCGGTTGGTAGGAATGTCCTCCCCGGAAATGCGTATCCATGATTATCCTCATCAAATGAGCGGTGGTATGCGTCAGCGGGTGATGATTGCCATGGCCCTTGTCTGCCGTCCCCGGCTGATGTTGGCCGATGAACCTACGACGGCCCTTGATGTGACGATCCAGGCCCAGATTCTGGATCTGATCAACAGGCTCAAGACGGAGCTGGGCACTTCCGTCCTGCTTATCAGTCATGATCTGGGGGTGATTGCCGAGGCGGCGCAATGTGTCGCAGTCATGTATGCCGGTCAGATCGTGGAGTATAGTGATGTTGCTGATCTTTTCTCCCATCCTCTCCATCCCTACACTTTAGGTTTGCTGCTTTCCCTGCCGCGGATCGATGGCCCTGGCAAAGAAAATGGCCATTTAACAACCATTGCCGGGAGTGTCCCTTCCCTTTTCGCTCTTCCTCAAGGTTGCAGGTTTCAAGATCGCTGCCCGCAGGTAAAAAATATCTGCCGACGCGAAGAACCTTCCTTAAGAAGCCAAAGACAGGGGCATCTGGTGCGGTGTTGGTTATATGTGTGACGACAAGGAAGGGCTTAAGCCAGTGTCTGATGTGCAAAGCGGCGACTTGCTGGAAGCAAGGGGCTTAAGCAAGTCGTTTCCTGCCCGGCGAGGGACATTATTCGGTCGGCGGGGGACGGTAAAAGCGGTTCGCGACCTGGAAATGAATATCCGGCGGGGGGAAACGTTAGGTCTGGTGGGGGAAAGCGGTTGCGGTAAGTCCACGCTGGGGCGCATGCTTGCCGGTCTTGAGATACCTTCGTCCGGGACCGTATGCTTCGAGGGAAAGAACATTCATGATTGGCGGAGAAACAAGCTAACAGCCTATCGCCGGAAGGTGCAGCTTATTTTTCAGGATCCCTACGCATCGCTGAATCCGCGCCGCACGGCGGGCGATACGATTGCCGAACCAATTCTATTGCACGAACCAGGAGCCAGCCGGGGCAGGAAGGATAAAGTCGCGCGTCTCATGGAAATTGTGGGGCTCGCGCCGGAACAGATGGCGCGTTACCCGCACGAATTCAGCGGCGGGCAGAGGCAGCGCATCGGTATTGCGCGCGCCTTGGCCCTGCAGCCGAAATTGCTCATTGCCGACGAACCCGTCTCTGCCCTGGACGTTTCCATACAATCGCAGATACTCAATCTATTTAGCGATTTGCAGCAAAAATTTGGTTTGACATATCTCTTTATTTCCCACAACTTAAGCGTGATACGTTACATAAGCGACCGGGTTGCCGTCATGTATCTGGGCAAGATCGTTGATCTTGCGCCAAAAGAGGAATTTTTCCATCGTCCTTTGCATCCCTATACCCGTGTCCTGCTTTCTTCAATCCCCCTGCCACAGCCTGGCAGAAGAAAAGAAAGAATTATCATTAAAGGCGATTTGCCAAACCCGATAAGCATCCCCGACGGTTGCGCCTTTCACCCCCGTTGTCCCTTCGGGATGGACGTTTGCCGTGAAATCGAGCCCCAACTGCTAGAGCGGGGCGGGGAGCATTTTGTGGCTTGCCACTTGCGAGAGTAATGCCCCATCGTTTCTGTTTTCGAACATCCTTCAAATTGCTTGCTTGGGGATAAAAAATATGATAATGGGGTCCCACTGCCCAGTTATGGGTCGGCTTGGCAAGGCGGCGGTGTTTTGGGGGCAGGGGATAGGTAATAGTTGGGTGTTCACATTGTGCGATCCAAGGGCAATAACCACTATCGGCTGATATCTTTTTATCAGGTTCGGTCGTGGTTTTTTGTTTTTGACAAGTGACGATCCAACGGGGAAAAACATGTGAAAGGAGGGCTGGGCTTTGGCAGAGGGTAAAGTGAAGTGGTTTAACGAGAAAAAGGGGTTCGGTTTTATTGAAAATGATGAGGGGGGGGACGTCTTTGTTCATTACAGTGCGATTCAGGGAAACGGGTTCCGCACACTGGGCGAGGGGCAGCGCATCAGCTTCGACATAGAACAGGGCAGCAAGGGGCCCAGTGCTGTTAACGTAATGATTGTGTAGTAAACTCATTATTTCAAGGCGCCCCGCGGTAATAAAAACGCGGGGCGCCTTTTTTAGTGTTCAGTCATCTTCCCGCCGCTTGCCTCTAAAAGATCGGCCAGAGCAAATTATTCCAGAAAATGAATATGAATCTGATCGTTATCTTGGGTCCTACGGCTTCGGGCAAAACGAAGCTGGCAGCGCGTCTGGCGAAAGACCGGGGGGGGGAAATAATCTCTGCTGATTCGCGCCAGGTGTACCGTGGTTTGAATATCGGGACAGGCAAGGATTATAGCGATTATCTGGTGGAGGGTGAGATAGTTCCCCATCATCTGATCGATATCATTGATCCGGATTATGAATTCAGTGTCTTTGACTATCAGGAGCGTTTCTTTGCCTGTTTTATCGAAATGGTGGCACGTCAACGTCTGCCCATCCTGGTAGGGGGGACGGGACTTTATCTTGATGCTGTTTTGCATGCTTACAAGATGTTCCGTGTTCCGGAAAATCACAAACTCAGGGCGGAGCTGCGGGAGGAAAACGAGGACACCCTGATAGACAGATTGAGGGAACTTAAGCCTGCCTTACACAACAAAACAGATTTAATCGACAAAGCGAGGCTGATCCGGGCCATCGAAATCGCCGAACACTCTCCCTTGTCCGAGGCAGACGGGGGGGGAGCGGGGTGGCCATCTTTAAAGCCGATTGTCTTCGGCTTGCGGTGGCAGAGACCTATACTGCGCGAACGCATTACCACGCGCCTTAAGGAACGATTGGCGGCCGGGATGATAGAAGAGGTGCAACAGCTCCACGCCACGGGTGCTTGCAGTTGGGAGAAAATGAACTACTTTGGTCTTGAATATCGCTATGTAAGCTTATACCTGCGGGGTCTGCTCGATTATCACAGCATGCTGCAGCAACTTAACACGAAGATTCATCAGTTCGCCAAAAGGCAGGAAACATGGTTTCGGCGTATGGAAAGGCAGGGCGTGTTCATCCACTGGCTGGAAGACCCAAGTTACGAAAAGCTGCTGCAGCAGTTGGAACGTCTGCCGCTTTGAGTATCCCCTGGAATGTGCAGTCCTATGATGATAAATTTGCCGCTGCGGCGCGTCCTTTGGTATCCTCGGAACTGGGCGGTATTGAGCAGATAGTGATTATCCCTGTCCTGGCAGAAAAATCTTCGTTGTTGGCGACTCTGTCGAGTCTGGGCCGCAATGCGGACGCCGAACTAAGGCGCACGCTCATTCTCTGCGTGGTCAACAATCGTTGTCGCCCCCTGACGTCGCTAAAGGATATCGGCGACAACCACGACACAATACGCTATTTGCAGGCGCTGGTGTGGGGGCAGCCGGACTATATCCCCCTGGATGAAGAAGCTGCCGCTTATTTTTCGAATCTTCAGCGAATGCCGCTGCGGCTCGCCTACATCGATGCTGCCACTACTGGCTGGGAAATGCCAGCCAAGGCGGGAGGGGTGGGCACGGCTCGTAAAATTGGCATGGATGCGGCGTTAAGTCTCTTTGATTATCGCCTTGCCGGGGAGAAACTGTTGATCTGCCTGGATGCAGATACCCTGGTGGCTGGCAATTATCTGGCCGCGATCAGGGATTATTTTCATCAAGAGCAGGCTGCGGCCGCTGTTGTTAACTATGTGCACCAGATCCCGGACCATCATGCTTGCCGGTTGGCAATACTAAATTATGATGTTTTCCTGCGCTACTATGTTCTTGGTCTGCACTATGCGGGCTCGCCTTATGCTTTTCACTCTCTTGGCTCCACCATGATTTGTACGGTTAATGGCTACATTGCGGTAGGAGGGATGAACAAAAGAGAAGCGGCGGAAGATTTCTATTTTCTCAATAAACTGGCTAAGTATGATAAGGTAGGACGCGTTACGGCCACGACTGTTTACCCCTCTGCCCGGCTGTCCCGGCGGGTTCCCTTCGGGACGGGGCGGCGCGTCGCCAGGTTTCTGGAAGGGCAGGAGAAGGAGTGGCGCTTATATGACCCGCATATTTTTGCCGTAATAAAAAAATGGCTGCAAGTAATGGAAACTGCGCCGGAGAGGAGTGAGGAGGAAATAATGACTGACGCACGGATAATTGACCCCTTGCTGGAATTATTTTTAAAACACAACAATTTCTCCTCCACCTGGGCCAGCGTGAGAAAAAATGTGAAACAGCCGGGTGGTCTGCGGCGTCATTTCCATTGCTGGTTTGATGGTTTCAAGACCATGAAGCTGGTACATTTCCTGACGGAACATGGCTTTCCGCAGATCAAGATGTTCCATGCCCTGGAGATTATTTTAAAGATGACAAGGGAGAAAAATAATGTTCCCGGCCATAATGGAACGCTATCATGCCTATATTCGCCTTGACATAACAACGTTTTATTGTTAGACCGGCAAAGTTTTCGGGCAGACGAACGATACAGGCACGTAGCTCAGTGGGAGAGCGCCACCCTGACACGGTGGATGTCCAGGGTTCAAATCCCTGCGTGCCTACCATTGGTTCGTAAGCAATAAGCACGGGGCTACCACTAACGCAAGCGGGCGCGGAATGTCAGGGGCGCCAGCACGGTTATCAGGGTGGTGCCCCTTCGCTAATGTTTTTTAGGATCATGTCGTCTCCTTGCGTAGGTGAGGAGTTAAGAATGTCCAGGAAAGATAATAATTAATTTTTACAGGCCAGAAGATTGAGTGAAGAAGTAATAACAGTTACCATGCCCGACAAAGCGACGTTATCTCTCCCCGTCGGCACGAACGTCCGGGAGGCGATCGGGGCATGGGATCAGGGAGTTTTGGCCTCGGCTGTTGCCGCTTATGTAAATGGGAAACCGGTGGATTTAAGCAGCGCTTTGCTTGAACCGGCGGAAGTGTCCATAATCACGAATTCTTCCCGCGAAGGCTTGCAAATCCTTCGGCACAGCACCGCCCATGTTATGGCACAGGCGGTGCAGGATATGTTCAGGGGAGTCCAGATCGCCATCGGACCGACAATTGAGGATGGTTTTTACTACGACTTTGATTATGAAGAATCATTTACGCCAGACGATTTGGAAAAAATCGATGCCCGGATGCGTGAAATAATTGCCGCCGATCATGTTTTTCAACGCCGGGAAGTTTCTCGGGAGGATGCCCTTGCTCTCTTTGAGGGAAGGGGCGAAAAATATAAGGTTGAACTGATAAATGACCTGCCTGCAGATGTTTTAACGGTTAGTATTTACAAGCAGGGGGACTATCTTGATCTTTGCCGAGGGCCCCACATATACTCTACGGGTGCGATCAAGACCACGAGATTGTTGAATATTGCTGGGGCTTACTGGCGAGGCGACGAACGCAATAAGATGTTGCAGCGTATTTACGGGACGGGGTTTGCCGATCCGGCGGCGTTAGCCGAACATTTGCATCTCCTCGAAGAAGCAAAAAAACGGGATCATCGGCGTTTGGGCAGGGAACTGGATCTTTTTCAGATTAATGAAGAGGCGGGGCCTGGTCTTGTTATATACCATCCTAAAGGTGCTGTCCTGAGAACCATCATTGAGGATTGGGAAAAAAAAGAGCACCAAAAGCGTGGTTATGATATGGTCATCGGACCGCAAATTCTAAAAGCTGACCTGTGGAAGAAATCCGGCCACTATGATAATTACCGGGGCAATATGTACTTTACCGAGGTAGAAGGCCAAACCTATGGCGTGAAGCCCATGAACTGTCTTGCCCACATGTTGATATACAAATCGAGGATCAGGAGCTACCGTGATTTGCCCCTGCGCTATTTCGAACTGGGAACGGTGCACCGTCATGAAAAAACGGGGGTATTGCAGGGATTATTGCGGGTTCGGGAATTTACGCAAGATGATGCCCATATCCTCTGCACCCCTGAGCAGTTGAATGGGGAAATAAAGGGTGTCGTGGACTTTGTCGATTACGCCATGAGGGTTTTCGGGTTCGATTATGAAGTGGAACTAAGTACCCGTCCGAAAAAGTCCATCGGTTCTGACCAGGACTGGGAGATGGCTGAAGCCGCCCTGCGTCAGGCTTTGGAAGAGAAGGGGGTTGTTTACGATATCAACGAGGGCGACGGCGCTTTTTATGGGCCTAAAATTGATTTCAAATTAAAAGATGCCCTGAAACGTAAATGGCAATGTGCGACTATCCAGTGCGATTTTACCTTGCCGGAACGCTTCGAACTCACATATATAGGCGTTGATGGTGAAAAACACCGTCCCGTCATGTTGCACAGGGTCATCCTGGGGGCAATTGAAAGATTCATGGGTGTACTTATTGAGCACCACGCCGGCGCCTTTCCAGTTTGGCTGGCGCCGGTGCAAGCAGTGATCGTGACCGTTACAGACCAGCAGATCCCGTATGGGGAAAAGGTTTACGCGCAGTTGCAAAAGGCTGGCATCCGGGTGGACAAAGATTTTCGTAACGAAAAACTGGGCTACAAAATCAGAGAAGCGCAGATGCAAAAAATTCCCTATATGCTGGTTATGGGCGACAGGGAAGTGGAGGGTGCACAGGTTTCCCCCCGTCAGCGGGATGGGAAAAATCTGGGGAGCATGAGTGTCGAAGGATTCATTGCCCAGGTAACTGAGAAGTGCGGGCAATATGCATGATGATTGTTTGATTCGGGAGGTGACGTATAGCTAAAGATTTAAGAATAAATCGTGATATCAAGGCAGTTACAGTGAGGTTGATAGACGAAGGAAGTCAGGATGTTATACCGCTGGAGGATGCTTTATCCACGGCTCAGAAGGTTGGCCTCGATCTTGTCGAAGTCGCTCCTAATTCCGATCCGCCGGTGTGCAGAGTGATGGATTATGGAAAGTATCGGTATCAGCAAAATAAAAAACTGCAGGATGCCAAGAAGAGCCAGACCATTATTCAGGTTAAGGAAATCAGGATAAGGCCCAAAACTGAGGAACATGATCTTTCGACTAAGATCAAGCATATTAAAAAGTTTCTCAGTCAAGGCGACAAGGTGAAGGTAGCGATGATGTTCAGGGGGCGTGAAATCGCTTATACGGAGATCGGGCGGAAGATGATGGAGGAGATAAAGGCTGCCTTGGAGGGCATATCTGCCATTGATCAGCAACCGCGTCTTGAGGGTAGAAATATGATTATGATTGTAGCGCCCCCCAAAAAACAAGTTTAGCAAAATATTGAGATGAGGTGAGATAATGCCAAAAATAAAGACACATCGAGGCGCCGCCAAGCGTTTTTCCCTGACGGGAACGGGGAAAGTCAGACGCAATAAGGCTTTTGCGAGCCATATCATGACGTCAAAAACAACCAAACGTAAACGAAATTTGAGAAAATCGACGGTGCTTGATAAGACGAACGAGAAAAGAATAAAAAGCATGCTGCCGTACATTTAAATCCATAACCACTGGCATGCAGGGTAGTGATTTAAGGGAGCGCTTTATAAGGAGACGTGTAAGATGCCAAGAGTAAAAAGAAGTGTTACTGCCAAGAAGAAAAGAAGGAAAATCTTCAAAATGGCCAAGGGATTTTTTGGCGCCCGGAGTCGATTGTTACGAACGGCCACGGAAGCCGTTGACAGGGCCATGAAATATGCCTATCGGGACAGAAGGGTGCGCAAGAGAGAATTTCGTAAGCTCTGGATAGTGAGGATCAACGCTGCGGCGCGTAGTTGCAATATCACCTATAGCCGCTTGATTGACGGGATGAATAAGGCGCACGTTGTTCTCGATAGAAAAATGCTGGCCGATCTGGCTGTGAACGATCCTCAGGGATTTGCCGCAGTTGTTGATATTGCCAGGGGTGCATCAGCGGCATGAAGTCGATGCTGGAGGGGCTTCGTAAGCAGGCCGCAGAGGAATTAGCGGCGGTCCTGACGGAAGATGATCTTCAATCGTTACGCATCAAGTACCTGGGCAGGAAGGGGCTGCTGACTAAACTCCTGCACGACATAAGCACCGTTCCTGCGCAGGAGCGTCCCCTGTTCGGCAGGTTTTGCAACGAGATTAGAGATGACCTTGCTTCTGCCATAGATGCGGCGCTAAAGGAGCGCCTTTGCTTGGAAAAGAGCAAGCGGCTTCTTCAGGAAAAGATTGATACTACGCTTCCGGGGCGGGGTGTTCGACCCGGCAGGCTACACCCGGTAACGCAGATTCGGAACGAGATATGCGCATTTTTCGCCGGCTTTGGATTTCCCATTGTGGAAGGTCCGGAAGTTGAGCTTGATTACTATAATTTTCAAGCTCTGAATATTCCTAAGAACCATCCTGCCAGGGATATGCAGGATACCTTTTACGTCGAGGAAAACATCGTCTTGCGCACCCATACCTCGCCTGTACAAATTCGGGTTATGGAAAAGATGCGTCCGCCGTTGAGAATACTTTCCCCTGGACGTGTTTACCGTCGTGATTCTGACATTTCACATACTCCCATGTTTCATCAAATAGAAGGGTTGCTGGTAGACAGGGGAATTGCCTTCAGCGACCTTAAAGGTTTATTGACTGCCTTTCTGAAATACATGTTTGGTTCAAGCACTGAACTAAGATTTCGCCCGAGCTTTTTCCCATTTACAGAACCGAGTGCCGAGGTCGATATTTGTTGTGTTATGTGTGGCGGCAGGGGGTGCCGCGTTTGTGGCCAATCCGGCTGGCTGGAAATTCTCGGTTCGGGAATGGTTGATCCTGCCGTGTTTAAAAATGTTGGTTACGACAGCGAAGAATTTACCGGCTTTGCCTTCGGGTTGGGTTTGGAACGGATCGCGATGCTTAAATATGGTATCTCAGACATAAGAATGTTTTTTGAAAACGACAAGAGATTTATGGCGCAATTTTAACCCCCATTACCACTTATAATTCAGGCGGCAGTTTAACATTATGCAAGTTGGTCTAAAATGGCTTAAGGATTATGTGGAGATAGAGATCGAGCCGGAGCAGCTTGCCCACAGACTTACCATGGCCGGACTGGAGGTCGAGTCTGTCGAGGTGTGGGAGCCTCCCTTTAGTGGCGTAGTCGTTGCCCGGATTAATAATATAACAGCACATCCCCGAGCGGATAATCTTTCAATTTGCGATGTAACGGATGGCACGAATAGTTACAACATCGTTTGCGGCGCTCTGAATATAATGAGCGGTGATATGGTGCCGTTGGCTAAGATTGGCGCACTGCTGCCGGGCGGTATCGTTAAGGAGGCTAAGATCAGAGGCGAGCTTTCCAGCGGTGTGCTGTGTTCGGAAGCCGAACTGGGCATCAGCAGTGACGCCGCCGGTGTCATGATACTCTGTCGTCAGCCTGCAGATAAAGGTTCGGCAGGCAATGTTTATCCCATATCGGCAGCGGCAGATAGGTCGCTCCCGTTGGGAGAAGATATGGGAAAGGCCCTCGATTTACAGGATACAATCTTCACCATAAGCATAACACCTAACCGCCCTGATTGTCTTTCCGTGATCGGCTTGGCGCGGGAAATAGCAGCCCTGACGGCCAAAAAGCTGAGGCTGCCAGATATTTCTTTACAGGAAACGGAAGAGGCGGGCGAGCAGCTTCCGGCGGTTGCTATAGAGGCTCCGGAATTGTGTGCACGTTATACCGCCAGGATCATAAAGAATCTCTCTGTTAAATCTTCACCTCTATGGATGCGACTCAGGTTGGAGAGGGCGGGCATGCGCGCGATTAATAATATCGTTGATGCTACCAACTTTGTCATGCTGGAAACGGGGCAACCACTTCATGCTTTTGATTATCTTAAACTGGCAGAAGGCCGCATCATTGTGCGGAGATCAGTCGCCGGCGAGGTGTTTACAACATTAGACGGCAAAAACTGTGAGCTCAAACCGGATATTGTTCTTATCTGCGACGGGGAAAAACCGGTGGCGCTGGGCGGTATCATGGGGGGGAGCAATTCCGAAGTCACAAATAAAACGGAAACAATCCTTCTGGAAAGCGCCTATTTTGATCCTATTTCGATCCGCACTGCGGCCAAGTGGTTGGGAATGGGCAGTGATGCTTCTTTCCGCTTTGAAAGAGGCGTCGATCCGGATGGGGTTATCAGAGCGCAAAATCGAGCTGCCCAGTTGATTGCCAATCTCGGTGAGGGGGTTGTTTGTAAGGGGACCATAGACTGTTATCCACGCCAGATTAAGACTGTTAAAAATATTGTTTTACGCTGTCCGCGCGTCCGCGCGCTGGTCGGCGCCGATATCAAGAATGAAAGTATTCTCCGCTCCCTGATCTCATTAGAAATGAGAGTAATGAGGGACGAGACAGACGATGATGTCTATCTCGTTACCCCCCCGTCCTTCCGAGTAGATATCGAAAGAGAAATTGACCTCATAGAAGAGATTATAAGGGTTTATGGTTATGACGCCATACCGGCAACCTTGCCCGTGATCTCTCTGGCGCCGCCGCTCAAGGAAAAAAGGATAATCATTGAAGACAAGGTAAAGGGAATATTGACGGGCAGCGGTTATTCAGAGGTTATTTCCTATAGCTTCGTATCACCGCAATGGATTCAGCGTCTGGGCTTCGAAGAAGGCGACGAACGCACACACGCGGTTGTTATCAAAAATCCTCTTTCCGAAGATCAATCAATAATGCGCACAACTTTGCTCTGCGGCATCCTCGAGGCGATGAAGAGAAACGTCCACTTAAGTTCCTTTGATCTTAAACTATTTGAGGTTGGTAAGGTATTTTTTGCCCGGGGTAGCGGTAATTTGCCCTGGGAAAAAAACCAGTTGGTCTGCTTGGTCACGGGCGCGCAGGACGACGCTCCTTGCCATTCCCCAAAAGCCGTGGACTATTACGACTTGAAGGGGTGCGCGGAAAGCGTTTTTGCGGAGCTAAGGATAGTGAATCACACTTTTATCCCTGGAACGGGCGAACCATTCCTGCACCCGGGAAAATCAAGTACGATCATGCTTGGGGGACGGCAAGCGGGCTATTTAGGCGAGTTGCGCAGCGAAGCCATGGAATTTATGCATTTCAAGGGTAAGGCATACGTCCTGGAAATCGACCTTGATGCCTTAAATGGCGTTTTTCTGCAACCTCTTCGCTACAGGGAGATATCCCGTTTTCCCGCAATTACGAGAGACGCGGCTTTTCTGGTGAAGAAAATGCTGGATGCCGAGAAGGTTATCGCGATTGTGCGTGAAATGGAAGAAGTATTACTTGAAAAAGTATGTATATTTGATATATACGACGGGCAAGGTGTACCCGAGGGCCTAAAAAGCCTGGGGTTAAGGTTCACCTACCGCTCTCCGGAAAAGACATTGACGGATGATGAAATCGCCGGTGTGCACGCCAGGATCGTGGAAAGGGTTATTTTATTGACAGGTGCAACCCTAAGGGTATGAAAGTTTAGTAACCGATAACACTAGAGACGGGAGGAGCAGGGATGACAAAGATTGATATAATTAAGAATGTTAATGAAAAGTTGGGGTTTTCCAAGAAGGATGCCACCTCTATTGTTGAGTCGGTATTCGAAATAATCAAGGACAGTCTGGCCAATGGTGAAAAGATAAAGATTTCCGGGTTTGGTAATTTTGTCGTAAAGGAGAAGAATTCCCGCCGCGGTAGAAATCCGCAGACCGGTGAGGAGATAGAAATATCCTCCCGTAAAGTGCTTAACTTTAAGGCCAGCCAGGTGCTCCGCAAGTCTTTAAACCACTGAAAAGGAGGCGGTGCGAATAACAACTGATCTCCTGGCGGCATTTAATGGAGAAGCTTCTGGCATGGCTTATACAATTCCCGATAAATTCTGTTTTCGTATCGGCGAGGTAGGTAAAATACTCGGTGTAGCGCCTTATGTAATCAGGTACTGGGAAACGGAGTTCAAGTCGATCAGACCCACGCGGGCTTCGTCTCAACAGCGGCTTTACCGGCGCAAAGACGTAGAGGAACTCATAGTCATAAAGGAGCTCCTCTATGAAAAGAAGTTTACAATCAGTGGCGCCAGGAGGCGATTGAAGGAAATGAAAGGTCGCCAGGAAGTAGCCGCCGATCCCGAAAAAAAGCTATTGGCGCTGGTCAAAAAAGAACTGCAGGCAATTAGAGCTATCATCTGCTGAAAAAACTGGTAATGAATTTAGCCGGGGTTTGGCAGATAGCACATAAATTGATGGTTACGTTTTTTATTGACCAAGCCGACTTGCGTCGATGGTGCAGCCTTATTCAGGTTTATTATTTACCTTTATTGCCCCGCTTCGAAGCCTTCAACGGATTTATTTTCTGTGTACTTTCCACTATAGCCAGCTTTATGTGAGAGGCGGTGGGACACTTACCATTGGTCCATTTGATCGCGGGATTGGGGTAAACCTTGCAGTATTGTCCCGATGCTGCCGCAAATATTTTGCCGCAGTCACCGCAAGCTTCCACAATAATGTTGCAGCTGCCGCCGTTGAAACCACAACCTTTTTTGGTCATAAAGCTGCAATCCTGGCCGTTCTTAATGGTTTGACAGATCATGTAAATTAACTCCTCGGTTATTTGTGGGCGCCAATAATAGTTGATAAAAAATATATCAAAAGGCCGCGCTCACTAACAAAATATCAATGGCCTGTCAAGTTAAAATTGTTATTCAGCGCTTCGATCCCCTGCCGGGCCAGACGCAACAGCGCTGCGTCCTCCGGGAGTCCTTCCGTCTCGGCATCGCGAAAATCGGTCAACAGGCCAAAGTAGAGATTAGCTTCCCGATTTGCCAGGAACCGCACTTCCAGCGCAATGTCATAGACGCGCGGCCGAGAGGCTGATGGACCATCCGTCAAGCGTGGGAGTTCCCGGCCGTACCCTTTCGGCAAGTGCCTCCTGGCGGTGCGAATCTGTTCTTCAATCAGGTAGAAGTTGTCGAGCAGCCATTCTCCGGGCGGCGTGATCCGGCGGTTTGCCTTTACCGCCTCCGCGTTGAGGAGAAGTACCGACAAACCAGCCGAAATGGTGGCAGAAAATGCCGAGAATTAATTTATTCGGTATGGTCTTTAGCATTTCATCTTGACGACCGTGCTGACAATCTGTTAGTTTAGCCACCGCTTGGATCCACGAGAGGGACCGGGATGGAAAGCTGGATAGTATATATTGACGCATCGTTTACTGGTCAGTCTGCCTTCCGAGTTTGCCGGAAGGTTTTTTTGATCGGAGTGCATAGCGCCTATGCCGCAACAGATAGATAAAGATTCCCTGGCCATCCTGGGGCTGGGTAAAGTCGGCACGGCGCTCGGCTATCTGCTCCGGACCGCCGGTTACAGGATCGTGGCCGTTGCTGACCGTCTGCCGGAAAACATCCAGCGGGGTGTGACTTATACCGGCGGCAGAACCTTTAACAATGTAGCCGAAGCCGCCTCGCTGGCAACATGCATCCTGATTACCACCACCGACGACGACATTGCCCCGGTCTGTGAAGCTATCTCCCGTGGCGGCGCCGTCACGGCAGGCAAAAAAGTCATTCACCTAAGCGGCGCCGGCGGCCTCGACTTGCTGGATTCAGCCCGCCAGGCAGGAGCATTGGTGGCCAGCATCCATCCCCTCCAGTCTTTTGCTACGGTAGAGGGGGCGATAAAAAGCATCCCCGGCAGCACTTTCGGGATCACGGCCGATCCCCCGCTTAAAGATTGGGCCATTAGCCTGGTGCGGGATTTGGGCGGCCACCCCTTTTTTGTTGCCGAGGTGGATAAACCGCTTTACCATGCCGCCGCCTGCCTGGCCTCAAACTATTTGACCACCCTGATGCACTCAGTGGAGCAGATCTACCTCTCCCTAGGGATTGGAGAGAAGGAGGCGCTGCAAGCCTTCTGGCCGCTTGTGCAGGGCACCCTTACCAATATCGAAACCAGCGGCGCCATTCAGGCCTTAACCGGCCCGATTGCCCGCGGCGATGGTGAAACAATCGAAAAACACTTGACCGCTCTACGGAAAAGGCTGCCGCAACTGTTGCCCCTATATTGCACGCTGGGGCTGCAAACGGTCGAACTGGGCCTGGCAAAGCAAACCCTGACGCCGGCAAAGGCCGCCATCATCCTCAACCTACTTAAAGGAGGCGCCGCTCATGGATGAACCAAGAATAACCACCGCAACTATTCGTGCCAGAAAAGGAACGGAGGAAAGAATTGCGATGCTGACGGCCTATGATTACGCCACGGCCGTTGTCCTGGACCAGGCAGGCGTGGAGATCATCCTGGTGGGCGACTCCCTCGGCATGGTTATCCTCGGCTATGACAGCACCCTGCCTGTTACCATGGCAGACATGCTCCACCACACTAAAGCTGTGGCCCGTGGCGCAAAGCGCGCCCTCGTGATTGCCGACATGCCCTTCATGTCCTACCAGGTTTCCACAGAGGAAGCGCTGCGCAATGCCGGCCGGTTTCTTCAGGAAGCAGGCGCACAGGGTGTCAAACTGGAAGGCGGCCGGGAGGTGGCGGAACTGATTGGAAGAATGACCGCTATCGGCATTCCTGTCATGGCCCACCTGGGCCTGACACCCCAATCCGTGCATCAGTTGGGAGGCTACAAACTACAGGGAAAAGACGAGACCACGGAAAGGAGAATAATGGAAGACGCCCTCCTGGTTGAAGAGGCCGGGGCTTTTGCCCTGGTGCTGGAATGCGTGCCGGCATCCCTGGCCGAAAAGGTCACCAGGGCCGTGGGCATTCCCACCATCGGCATCGGCGCCGGGGCCGGCTGCGATGGACAGGTTCTGGTAATCAACGACATGTTGGGTTTATTTGAAAGATTTTCCCCCAAGTTTGTAAAAAAATATGCCCATCTCCACGTCCAGATGAAAGAAGCGGTGCAGCAATACATTGCCGAGGTTAAAAGCGGCAAATTCCCCGATGAGGAACATTCCATGCAGTCAAATCGGCAATAATTTACGGCTGGATTATTGCCCCCATTTATGTTAGATGGGCACCTTCAAACACTTGACGATTTCATGCAGATGTTTTGAAAGGAGATTCAAGCCATGGTTTACGTAATTGCCGATATTGAATTGTTTCCCGACAAAAAAAATCATTATTTGGATGAGTTGAGAAGAGCGATCCCTCTGGTCAGGAATGAAGACGGCTGTTTGGAGTACAATCCTTCGCTGGATTTCAGCACAGGTATCCCCATCCAGAAACCACCCCTTGCTAATGTGGTCACGATTATGGAGCGTTGGCGGGATGTTGACGCCCTCATGGCTCATCTGGGCACAGTCCACATGCAGGCTTTTTTTCAAGCGGTGGCGCCTTTTGTAAAGGAAACAACGATCCGCGTGTTGAAACCTCAGCCAATTTGAGGACAGGGGAACTAGTGTCTCGTCAACCATCAATTGTCTGATAGAGGCGGCGTAGTTTTATTCCGGCATCCTCGGCAGTGAATTGCCAGCTTACCTTAGCACCTTTGTTGCCTCCGGTTTGTTGATTACAACACTATTTTGAGATTGACTTGAGGTATTATTTTGACTGATGAAGTGGTGTTCAGAGGGTTGTTTATCAAAACTATTTTTCAGTTACAGGCGATTTTGATCACGGTAAAGTAACCA
>JBAQLR010000136.1:0-7792 GCA_049302035.1 Syntrophales bacterium | reverse complement strand
TACGCAAATAAAGACGGCCATGGGCGACTACCGATGGTCTACCGAATCAGTAGCCAGAGACCGGTTGTTCCTGGAGTACTTGGGAGTGGCAATCAAGTAGTGTACGCTTTATCCGATTTTCAGGTTAAATATCTTCTCCCAATATTGGGAGATTTGATCCAATGCCTGCACCTGGGCTACCGTCAGGACAAGGGTGTCCTGGCCGCCATCGTAGCGGTTCACTTTTATTTCGTTTTTTGTCTTGGCATCGATGACGCTTTTCTGCAGGTTATCGAGTTGCCCATAACTCTTCTGATAATCCTGACTTGCCCAGTAGTCCCTTGTTACATTACCCGCAAGATGGAGGGTGAGTGCCGAAAACTCCGGCCCCCGCTGGCTCCCATGCCCCCAGACGCTGCCGTGATCCATCAGGCCGTAACGCTGATAGACGTCCTGTCCGGCAAGGATATCGGCCTTGTTGAAGAGAACCTTGCCGGTGGAGTCAACGACCTTTCCCGGATAGGGCGGGAGCTGATCCTTAGACACCATGCCACCGGCAAGAATGATGCCCATGGCAACCACAAAACTGAGAATTGCGATCCACTTAAGCTTTGGCAAAGACATGATTTTCCTCCTCCTTAAAGATGGTTAATAAAGCGAGGCAAAACCTTTTTGCTATTCCCTGCGGATGATCTCACCTCGCGTACTGACCACTACGTGCGTCATGGGGATGTCGGCTTGGGCTGCGGCCATCCCTCTCTTCACGATCACCGGCAGCCCCTGGCAGCAGGGGACTTCCATCGTTACCACGGTGACACTTTTGACCCCCGCCATCTTGAAAACATCGGTGAATTTATTAATGTAGGCCTCGGCATCATCAAATTTCGGACAACCAACCATCAATACCTTGCCGCTGAGAAAATCACGGTGGAAATCGCAATAGGCAAAAGGGGTGCAATCCGCCGCTACCAGCAAATCGGCGCCCTTGAGAAAGGGTGCGGTCGGCGGCACCAGTTTGATCTGTACCGGCCAGTGGGACAGAGCTGAAGGGGTGGGCCCCGACGCTCCCGGCTTGGCAGTTGCCCCGTGACAGGCAGAGTTGGCAAAATTCTGAATTTGGGAGGAGGGACAGCCACAGGCCATCACCGGCGCTTCCGGAAGCGGGGGAGGCGGTGTCGCAGCCAAATGCTTTTCCACGGCTTTTTCATCGAAATCCTCAGCTTCCCGTTCCACAATGTGGAGGGCGTCATTGGGACACTCACCGAGGCAGGCCCCCAAACCGTCGCAGTATTTTTCCGCGGCCAGGCGCGCCTTACCCGCCACAATCTGAATGGCCCCCTCGGCGCAGGAAGGTACGCATTCACCGCAACCATCACATTTATCTTCATCTATTTCTATGATCTTACGTTTTATGAGCATCTCACTATCCTCCCTTTCTTGTAACGGAAACGTCTTATCTTAGCCTTCCTTAGCCTGACCAAGAATGGTTTTTGCCAGGGATCGGCCGGCAGCGGTAAGGAATGATTTTTCCAGAATGACAGTCAATTTCTCTGCCGCAAGCGGTTGCTCCGCCTGTTCTTCCTCTAAATTAACAATCAGGTCGGCATCATAGACAATTTTAAAATTGACCGTCTCCTCAGGACGGGGATGATGATGGTGGCCGACGACGTCGCAAACCTCGTCGATGATCTCCCGGCTGGCGGCAAGTTTTGCCAGTATCTCCCGGGCGATGGGCGGCCCCTCTTCTTCCTGATACCTCGCCGCGGTGCTTTCGTACTTACGTTCGGCCTCGTGAATCCCGATGTCGTGAAGATATGCGGCGCAAAGCACAATCACCATATCCCCCTTTTCTTCTCTGGCAATCTGTTCCCCGTATCTGGCCACCCGGCTTGCATGACCAACCCGTTTGAAATCCCGCTTAAAATAACGCTTCATTTCCCAGGCGACGCGATCTTTCAGGAGATCCTTACGCTCAGCCAGAAGCTCCGGCGGCAGATCTCCCAAACATTGCTCGGCGTGCTGGCAGTAAGAGGCGCAGCCAAAATCCATACGCGGATTAACCATTTTATGGCCGCAGTTTTTGCACTTCCGTACGGATTCATCTTTAAAGAATTCCATCACTTGCCCACACTGGGAACAGGGGGCGTCAAAGATCGCCCCCGGCTTCCAGTAGCGCATATCCTGTCCCGGACATTGCATAAGTCTTTCCTTACCCCAAAATTGCCCGCAAGTCCTCATCGACCGTCGTGATCGGCTGGATATTAAAATTTTTGACCAGCACGTCCAGTACATTCGGAGTAATAAACGCCGGCAAAGTTGGTCCCAGTCTGATATTCTTGATCCCCAGATGCAACAGCGTCAGGAGAATTACCACGGCCTTCTGCTCATACCAGGAGAGAATCAGGGAAAGCGGCAAATCGTTAACGCCTACTTCAAAGGCATTTGCCAGAGCCACGGCGATCTGAATCGCCGAATAGGCATCATTACACTGACCAACATCGAGTAACCGTGGGATGCCGCCGATATTGCCCAGTTCTTTGTCGTAAAAACGGTACTTCCCGCAGGCCAACGTCAACACGATGGTATCCGTCGGCGTTTTTTCCACAAACTCCGTAAAGTAGTTCCGACCCGGCTTCGCCCCGTCGCAACCACCCACCAGGAAAAAATGTCTGATTGCCTTGCTCTTGACCGCTTCGATCACCTTGTCCGCCACGCCGAGCACCGCATTACGGGCGAAACCCACCAGCACTGTGCTGCCGTTCGCATCTGCGGTAAAACCCGGCAGGGACAAAGCCTTATCGATCAACGGCTTAAAATTGCGGTCGGCAATATGGGCCACCCCCGGCCAGCCGCAGGGACCACAGGTAAAGAGGTTATCCTGGTAAGAAGTGCGCGGTTTCTGGATGCAATTGGTGGTCATGAGGATCGCGCCGGGAAATTCCGCAAATTCTTTGGCCTGGTTCTGCCAGGCCGTCCCGTAGTTGCCGTATAGATGAGCGTATTTCTTTAAACCCGGATAGCCGTGCGCCGGCAGCATTTCACCGTGGGTATAAACATTGATGCCTTTGCCCTCCGTTTGTTTGAGCAGTTCTTCCAGATCCTTCAGATCATGACCGGAAACAAGGATCGCCTTACCCTGCTTTGCTCCCAGGGGAACGCTGGTGGGTGTCGGGTGTCCATAAGACCCTGTGTTGCCCGCATCCAGGAGTTCCATTGCCCGGAGATTAACCGCCCCGCACTTGAGAACCAGCCCTACCCAGTCGTTCAAGCCCAGGTCCTTGCGCAAAGTTGCCGCCAGCGCTTCCTGCAGGAAGGCATAAATGGCGTCATCCTCCTGACCCAGGACACGGGCATGATACGTGTAAGCCGCCAGCCCTCTAATACCGAAAAGCAAAATATGCTGTAAGGAGAGGATGTCCGGATTAGCATCGGCATCCAAGCGCCAGCCGGAATCTTGCCCCTGCGCTTCAAGGCCGGCGAGGGTGGCGGCAGGTTGATAGCCGGCGGGCGCTTCCGTAAAATCAACGCAACCGCCCGCCGCCTTTACTTTTGACTTCAAACTCTCCCGCAAATTAACAGCATTGCGGATCAAGGTCTCGAAACGCGCCGGGTCAAAATCCACGTTCGTCGTCGTGGCAAAAAGACCATCGCAGATAATGTCGTTAACCGCCTTGTCCACAACCCCAACCTTGCGGCCTTCCTGCGCGTAAAGCGCCAGGCCCTTCAGAGCGTAGGTAAGCAGATCCTGCAGGACGGAAACTTCGGGATTCTTGCCGCAGACCCCCTGGACCGTGCATGCCACACCTCGCGCCGCCTGCTCACATTGATAACAAAACATCTTGTTTTCTTCCATAACCGTTCTCCTTTTCCTGGTAAATTTGAAGGGCGGATGATGCCGCCGCAGTTAATTCTTGAGTGCAGGATAAACTTTAAAATCGTAGTTAGCCTTGACTAAAGTCAATATTCTGATTTTTAAAACAAGTCTTTTGTTATTTTTGCAGCAAAGCCAAATTGGTTGTAGCCGCCCGTGTCCCATCTTTCCTCGCTAGTACGCCGTATTCGTTTGACATTGCGTCTTACGAATATAATCTACAACTCTGCACATTACAATAAAATTAAATTTTGTTGTCAAAAAATAGTGTTTCTGACAATTCTTACCACGGATTTTGTTGTAAGGGGAAGACATAGATATAATGTACCATCCTTTTCATCAAGAGCTACGGCGCATTTCGAAATTAATCTGGATCACTTTGATCATCTTCACGGCTGACCATTTTTCCGACCGGACTGGTTGGAACCACAGGATGATTGGGGAGGGGAGGACATCTGGGAAGGGAAAACAAAGCGGACAGCCCTTTCGTAGAGCAGATAATCCCATGCCCAGTTGATGAGCACCATCATCCGATTGCGGAAACCGATGAGGTTAAAAAGATGAATGACGAGCCAAAGTATCCAGGCGAAGAAACCAGTGTAAATTCTTGAATCGATGGCCGCTCCGGCGCTGTTGCGCCCAATGGTGATCATGGCGCCCCGGTCGTGGTAACGGAAGGGCTGCGGTTCCTTGCCATCGATTTGTCGCATGATGTTTTTTGCGGCGGCAATGGCGGATTGTATCGCCACTTGGGCAACCATAGGCAGCGCCCGACCATCCTCTTTGATAAAAGCCGCGTCTCCAACCACATATACTTCCGGATAGCCTGGCGCCTGCAAGGTTGGCAGGACGGAAACGCGTCCGTCCCGTTCAACAGGGAGTCCGGAACGGTCGGCGATTGGCCCCCCGCGCACGCCGGCGGTCCACACAACGGTTTGGGTAGGAATTTCCTCCTGACCCGCCAAAATGACCGACTCTGGTCTTACTTCCCCGACCTGCGCCCCCAATCGCACGTCAATACTCATCTCCTGTAGTCTGGCAAGCGTGTAGGCGCGCACGCGTTCCGGCATATTAGCGACCAGGCTGTTGGAAGCTTCGACGAGAATGATCCTGACGGCGGAAAAATCGATGGTCCGGTAGTCCCGTGTAAGAGGACCGTGGACAAGTTCGCTCAGTGCGCCGGCATACTCCACCCCCGTGGCGCCACCACCCACGATGACAAAGGAAAGAAGCCTGTTACGCCTGCCTTCATCCGCCTCACGGGCGGCTTGTTCGAAACAGCAGATGATGTGGTTTTTCAGGGTAACTGCTTCTTCCAGGGTCTTCAGGCCGTAGGCGTAAGTTTCCACCCCCGGTATGCCAAAAAAATGGGATACGCTGCCTGCGGCCAGAATCAAGTAATCATAAGAAATCGTCTCCCCATCAGTCTCTATCGTACGGCTTAGCGGATCAATCCGCCGCGCATGGGCCAAAGCGAAGTCGATGTTGGGGAATTTCCAAAGAATGCTGCGCACCGGGTAGGCGATATCCTCTGCTTCCAGTTCGGCGGCAGCCACTTGGTAAAGGAGAGCAAGAAAAGTGTGGTAGTTATTCCTATCGACGATCAGGGCATGGAGCGGTTCCTTTGCCAGGCTCCGGGCGGCCCAGAGACCGCCGAATCCGGCGCCGACAATGACCACCCTTGGCTTGCGGATCCCGTTCAATGCTATCACCATGAATTATCAGCCACCTCAAATTAGTGGGGCAGGTCCCGTAGCTTTTCAGTGATCCCACAATTCTCTAAGACCAGCGTCGCAAGGCTGTAATTACAACAATGCCCAAGGTAACGAACAAGTTAATGGAGGCCCGCGATGGTCACTTGCTGCAAATGTCGCCCCGGTTGCCTTCATCTTCATCTATATAAACTCTTTTTGCCATGCCTGAAATCCTTTCCCGTGACTTACAAGATTTTCTCGCTGCCGCTGTAGGCTTCCTCGACCTTCAGGAGGGCCGCAGCAACCCTCGGATATTGTGGGTCTGCCCATTGCCTCATGTCTCTGTATATTCCACCATCCTTTAAATATTCAATCGTTCCCTTGAGTTGATAAGACTTACCCTCTTTTGTGATGTAGAGAACCGCTCCCCTGCTGCCGGCAAATATATTGGCCCGCGTCTTTTGGAAGAAGTTATCCGCAATCACGATGTTCCCTTCTTTTGACATTTTAACGGTGGTTACATAAATAACATTTGGATTGCCGCTTTTATCGGTGGTCGCAAAAACTGTTGGGCCCTCCCCGTCCGCTACTTCAACAATGCAGCAAAGTTCTTACCATAATTGAGGCAATCCTCCCGCGCCTGTCGGTCGGGAGTCCAGAGCGCCCTGATCCCGTCGTTCAACACCTCAAACCCGCCCTCTTTGAGTTTTTCCGTGATGACTTTTACCGACTCGCCGCTCCATCCATAGCACCCGAAAGCGGCCGCTTTCTTGTTTTTGAAAGCCAGGCCCTTCACCTCTTCCAACAGGGCGGCCACGGCAGTAAGGATACCTTTGTTAATGGTGGACGAACCGATCAGTACGGCTTTGGATTTGAATATTTCCGAAATGACATCGTTTTTATCGGAACGGGCGCAATTGAACAGCTTAACGACCACCTGCCCGTCGGTTTGCCTGATGCCAGCTGCAATGGCTTCCGCCATCTTACGGGTGCTGTCCCACATGGTGTCATAGATGATGGTTATCTGGTTCTCCTGATAATCGTTCGCCCAAGTCAAATACTTATTGACGATCTGCAGAGGATCATGCCGCCAGATAATACCGTGGCTGGTGCAAATCATCTCTACCGGCAGATTTAAACCCACAACCTCCTTAATTTTCCTCTCCACAATTTTGCTGAAGGGGGTCAGGATGTTGGCATAGTACTTGAGGCATTCCTGATAGAGTTCCGCCTGATCGACCAGGTCGTTGTACATCAATTCCGAGGCGTAGTGCTGGCCAAAAGCATCATTACTGAATAGTATATTGTCCTCTGTCAGATAACAGAACATGGTGTCCGGCCAATGGAGCATCGGGGCTTCGATAAAGATCAATTCCTTTTTGCCCAGGCTTAATTTATCTCCCGACTTGACAGGGTGAAAATTCCAGTCCTGGTGATACTGGCCTTTCAGGGACTTGATGGCATTGGCCGTGCAATAAATCGGTTTATCCGGTATCTCTCGCATCAACTCCGGCAAGCCGCCGCTGTGATCCGGTTCACCATGGCTGGCAATAACGTAATCGATGCTTTCCAAGGCGCCCGCTTCTTTAAGATTACGGACATATTCCTTGGCAAAGGGCCTCCAGACGGTATCAATAAGCGCCGTCTTTTCATCCTTCACCAGATAGGAGTTGTAGGATGAACCGCGATGAGTGGAATATTCCTCGCCGTGAAACCTACGGAGTTCCCAATCAATCTTGCCTACCCAGGTGATGTTTTCCTTAATCTTGAAACTCATTTTGACGCCTCCTCCTTATACTTTGGCCGATCTGATTGTCGGCTTTGTTAGTGAGTTAGAAATAGTTTGCCCGCAGTGAGCCATTTCGTGAAAGAATTAATAAGCCAGCAGTTGCTTCTGGGCGGGAAGCAACTTTTTTAACGCGCCTATCCCCTTTTTCGGGGGTGGCGATGTAGTGTAACAAATTTATTCGTAAAGTCAAGCCGTTATCATTTCAGGAATGTCTCATCTTCCCTTGCCAATATCTCTCCCAGCCGTTCCCCTTCCCGGCAGTGAGTTATGTAATAATCCAGCCAGTGGTCCAGTATCCCCGCCACTTCCTCCCGTTTGTATATTCCCGGTAATTCTGTCGCCAGCCTGGGATGACGCCCCAGCTTGCCGCCCACCAGAATCCGATAGCCACGCGTTCCCGCCTGCAGAGCGCCCGTGGGGCAGACCTCGACACACTTGCCACAGGCCACACAGCTGGCC
>JBAQLR010000135.1:0-21794 GCA_049302035.1 Syntrophales bacterium | reverse complement strand
CGGCCCGGCCGCGGCCCCCGCTGCGGGGCAATGAGGCAACATGCCGCCGGACTTCAGATTTTCTCGCAAGGGAACCTTAGAATATTTGGAGGCGCTGCCGCTTACCGCCACCGATTTTTTGCTCCATGCCTTCCTCACACGTCATGGCGGGGCGAGCACCGGTTGTTTTGCCGGCCTTAATTTCAGCAGCCGGGAGGGCGACACACCGGAAAATGTGGCCCGTAACTGGCAGTTGCTGGCCACTGCCTTCCGGATTGACCAAAGTCGCTTTGTCCTGATGCGCCAGCTGCACGGCGACCGTATCGTGGTCATCGACGGGACCAGCCCGGCGCCGCTTCCCGGTGGTTCCGACTTGCCGTTGGAAGCCCACGCCTGTGACGCCCTGGTGACAAACCGGCCTGGCCTGGCGCTCGGGGTCAAGACGGCGGATTGCGTGCCCCTCCTCCTGGTTGACCCGGTAAAACGGGTGGTGGGCGTCGTCCATGCCGGTTGGCGAGGAACCGCTTTGAACATTGCCGGACAGGTTGTTGACACCTTTGCCGTGCGTTTTTCCTCACGGCCCGGCAATATCCTGGCGGCAATCGGACCGGCGATCGGACCGTGCTGTTACGAGGTAGATGCTGCTGTTTATGAGGCTCTGAACGGTTACGCCAAGGATGGTGAAGGGCCGTTATTTCGTTCCGGCACAACCAAAGGCAGGTGGATGCTGGATTTGACCATGGGCAACAGGTATCAGTTAGAACAGCGGGGGGTGCCGTCGGCGCAGATATTTACCGGCGATCGCTGCACTTCCTGTAGAAGCGATGCCTTTTATTCCCATCGCCGGGACCAGGGCCGCACGGGGCGGCATTTCAGCTTCCTGATGTTGAAGGATTAAAAAATCGCTCGACAAATAACCCGTCTTTTTATTACACTTCCACCTGGGGTAAACGCAGCCATGAAAAAAGGCTTCTTAGCATTGATAATTTCAGTTCTCCTGTTTGTTCCGGCCAGCGGTGAAGCCGCCTATCTCCTCCTGTTAAAAAACGGCGGCCGCTTGACGACTCCCCTTTACTGGGTCGAAGGCCGGCAGTTCTATTTTTTCTATGCCGGAGGTGTTGTGGGCGTAGAAAAAGGGGAAATTGTCAGAATTGAAAAACGCGCTACGGAACAGCGCCCGGAGGTGGAAGATGCCCCGGAAAGTGTGAAAAAAAAGGGGGTTCCTCCTCCGGGTGCCGGGGAGGAAAAGGCGCCTGCAGCTCAAAAGGCCCCGACAGAAAAAGTAAACATCGCGGATTATAAAAACAAAAAAAATCAACTATCTGATGAACTGGATGAGTTGCTGGAAACAAGGAGGAAAACCGACCCGAAGAGAGGCATGGCGACCCGCAAAGAACTAACGGAAAAAATCCTTAATATTTCCGATGAAATATACAGATTAACCGATAAAGCTACGGAGAAGAATAAAGGCAAGCTCCCGGAAGGCTGGTGGGAGAAATAAATTATTGTTCCGTCCAACTCAGCATTCGCAATGACCGGTTTGTCGTTTGATCACTGATCGCGGTACTGCAATAAAGGATGTCCGTATTGCCGCCCACAAGATCGGCCTCCGCCGAGCCACCGGCGATCACCGCTCCTCTGATTGTGTGGGTGCTGCCGGTGCCGGTCATGGTTACCGACCCTGAAACGATGATTATCCCATACCAATTGAAGTCGCCGTTTAGTTCCAGGTTACCGTCGATAAGGAGTATCCCGCATCCGGAAGTGCCGCCGGCGAGCTTTAAGTCCGTTCCATTCATATTGTAATAGACAACATAATTTACGGTGCAGTAAGGTGCGCTTCCCGAGGGCGTTCCCCAGTGCATTCCGGTATCGGTCTTGGTAGCGGAATAAGTGTAACTGTAATTGGCAGAATTCATCCAATCATTGATCATCGCCGGGACATCCATCGGGGTCGCGTTGTAGGTCTCACTCGGTGAGCCGCTAACTGCTGACGCGCCCCCCACATCGATAGGGTCGGGGGTGACCGGCAACGTAGTCGATATTCCCGGCAGATTGCCGCCGCCACATGAATCATTTCCATTGACTGAGGAAGACCCTTTAATCTCTGTTGTCGCTTGCACATGGAGGGCGGCGTTGACCGTTATAGGGGGGATTCTGGTCATCACCGCTTCCAGCGTTTTACTGGCAGACGCACTGGAAGCGGTGCTGGTCACCAGATAGATATTCTGTCCGGTCGTCGTGTTCTGTTCATTTGTGCCGTCGCCGTTGCTGTCGCCCCAGTAAAGGACATTGCCGCCGGAGGTCTTATGTTGAATGTTTACCGTATAGGCCAAGGCTGCTTGTAGACTGGTCATGGTCGTCGTCCAAGCCGGGTCTGTAGGTGAACCATCAACAATTTCGTTGCCCGTAGATGGTGAATTATCTTTCAGTCTTGCCCGCGCTTCCTCTACGCCGGCCTCGGCGGCGTAGAGACTCATGGCGCTGGTTTTATAGTTGCCAGAAATCCGCAGATCCGTCTGCGATTCCATGACTGCGGTCGTGCCCAGCAGAATAAGCGCCGACATGATCAGCATCGCCAGGAGGAGCACCATACCGCTTTCATTGTTTAGAGGTTTAAGGTAGTTCTTCATAATTCATCCCTTCAGTAGGCAAGGTTCCGTGGCGTTATCCGCGAAGTCAAAGTATAAGTCCGGTAGCCCCCGTTGGTCGGATAGGAGGGATCAGTTTTGGCGGTTTTGGCCACAATCCTTACTTGAATCGAGCGGATAGCGCCGATCGTGGCAGCCGTGCCGTCGGCGCTGTTCAGATAAGTGAAGGTGAGCGAATCAATATTTTCCACCACCGGCTGCTTTGAGCCGTTGGACGTTCTGCCGAGCGCATAGATGCCTGAACCGGAGGGAGACTCGTAACGATCGTAGGTTATGTTTTCGTTAGGATTAGAGCTACCAGGCGTGAGATCGCCATCGCCGTTAATGTCCGAAGTAAAGCTTATGGAGTTTGTGGAGGCGTCCTGAATCCCGACGCAGGGTGTGCTGGTCAGCGAACTCGGCAGGGTTCCGGCACACTTTGAGAGCGTTACCGTGGGATTAAAACCGGCCAGACGCATTTCACGGGTCATCATGTCCATCGCCATCCGGGCATTCTGCTGCATTTCCACAGCCATTTCCTGATTCCCCAGTATTTTGCTCTGCACGGTGAAGAGGTTGTAAAGGGAGCCCAAAACAATCATGCCTACCAGCATGGCAATCATCAGCTCGACTAAAGAAAATCCCTGCCGTTTTTTCCGGCATAGCGGCAGAAGCGGAGACAAGTTGCCTTGCGTGCCGTTTTCCGACATCGTGCGGTAATTTTTGAGCAAAACCATAATATTTATAGCCACGCTTTCAGGAAGCAACAATCGTCCGGAGCGTCACCCTGCGCGTGCCGCCCCAGGACCAGCTTACCTCCACTTCGATGGTTTTCATATTGGCCGCCGGCGTGGCGTCCGTAACCGTCAGTTTGCGCGTATAGTATGCTCCTGAGGCGCCGGTGGAAGAATCCTCATTCAGGTAGTCATAGGTCGTTCCGGCGGTGATGGAGCTGTAGGACAGATTCTTTACTTGTTCCATCCGATCCTTGGCCAGCGTAGTGGCCGTCGTCATTTTTTTACTGAAGTCATTGCCCTTGATGGCCATTACCGTCACGCCAATCAGGCCGGATAAGGCAACGACCAGAATAAAAATGGCAATCATAACTTCAATCAGGGTGAATCCCCGGCGATCTCTCCACTTGTCAGGCATCGGTCCCTTATACATTTTAGTATCCTGTCAACTGATCCTTACCCGGCCAGCGGTGCTGATGGTAATTTGCTTCGCAACAAGGCCCGGCAGCGAACTTATTATATCGATGGTTCCATTCTTTGCTGTGCCGTTAGGCCGAAAGAGCGGGTTATAACCCGCTGACGCTGCGGCAAAAGTCACATCGTAGTAATCAGGTTGAATATCATATGATGACTCAGTTGTGTCGCCTCCCGAAACCGATTCATCACCGTCATTGTCGGTCACGAAGGCATATTGCTGATTGTTCAGCAGGTTAACAATAATTTTCTTATTGGTCGTGATCGCCTGGGAACGCGCCTGCATCAGATGCATGGCAAGATGGCGCGCCGCCCCGTTCAAACGGCGTTGGGCCATATAGGTCTGGTAACTCGGGGCGGCGATGGCTGCCAGTATCCCTATGACAGCGATGACAATCATCAACTCTACCAGGGTAAAGCCATCCCGGCGATTTCTTCTCATAAAAAACACCTCAGCACCAACATGCGGAAAGCAAGGAACGTACCTCCCACCCGACACAGCCTTGCCCAGGGCCGACCAGGAATCCTGAACGGCGGTAGATGCAGCATGAGTGGCGGAAAGGCCAATAAAATATGTTGCCCCTATCCGGCGAGCAACCGGTCATTTTCGCACTTATGGAGTGATTTTCGCCAGGTAACTTTATGCGTAGCGGAAAAAAAGCAGCCAGAGCAACCCCTCTCCCCAGAAAAGATAGCCGAGCGCCGCCAGTGAGAGGAAAGGACCGAAGGGAACGGCATATTTCAGGTCTTTGCCCTTAATCAACATCACCGTGATGCCCACAAGGGTGCCCAGCAAAGAACCGACAAAGAGGATGAAAAATAGTGATTTCCAGCCGCAGAAGGCCCCCAGCATGGCCAGCAGCTTGATGTCGCCCCCGCCCATGCCTTCTCTTTTGGCTAATAGTTCATATCCCCAGGCAATCGCATAAAGAATGCCGCCACCAATCAGGATGCCAAGTATGGCGTCCAGCAACGGCACTTCCATGACAAAGACGGCCAGCAGTAAAAATACGGGGATGCCGGGCAGGGTCAGGATATCGGGGATGATGAAGTGTTCCAGATCGATAAAGGTGATGATGATTAAAACGCAGGCAAAAAGGAAAGCGGCGAGGAGTTTAAGGGTCAACCCGAATTTCCAGAAGAGCAAGAGGGCAAGGAGGGCCGTGCCCAGTTCGACCAGAGGGTATTGGAAAGATATCCGGGCGCGGCAGTCGCGACATTTGCCTCCCAAAATCAGATAGCTGACGAGGGGGATGTTATCATAAAACCGGATGGGATGGAGGCATTTGGGACAATGAGAGGGGGGAAGGACCAGCGATGCGCCGGCGGGAATTCTGCTGATGCAAACATTCAGGAAGCTCCCGATGGCGGCCCCCATCAGGGCGATGATAATCTCCAGGAAAAGCATCTTATCGCTCAGCCATCCTTCCGGTCCCATTGATAAGGTATTTCGCTGGTGTGGGGATCAAGGCGGAACTCGTCCGGTTCCGTATAGTTGTAAGGTTCATTGGGGATGTTAACAACGAGCGCTTCCTCAAGGGAAATGCACTTAAAGCCGTGATAGACGTAAGGAGGAATATGCACCAGAACCGGATGATGATCGCCGGCGAAAATCTCCTTTACCTTGCCGTAGGTTGGGGAGTCCGGACGTCCATCGTAGAGCACGATCTTCATCATGCCCTTAACGACGGCCATATTGTCAAACTGCTTTTTGTGGTAATGCCAACCCTTTACCACTCCAGGATAGGCCGAGGTCATGTAAACCTGACCAAATTGACGGAATAGTTCATCGTCGGCACGCAATATCTCCATCAAACGCCCCCGCTCGTCGGGCAGGACTTTCAAATTTTTGATAACAACACCGTTAATCATCTCTGCCACCTCTCGAGGAACCTGCACGGCTATTCTATATCATACTTCAGAAAAAGGTCACAAGGGAAACATCTTGATTAAAATCATTTCACCGCGTTTAAAGCCGTGATATAGGAAACAAAAAGCCTGCGAGGTGGACAATTGACGGATGCGTATTACATGAAACGAGCCTTGCGCCTGGCCCGCCGGGGGGAAGGATGGGTAAGTCCCAATCCGCTGGTAGGTGCGGTGATTGTCAAGGGGGATTTGGTCATCGGCCAGGGTTATCATCGCCGTTACGGCGGCCCGCATGCCGAGCTTGAGGCCATCGGCAGTGCAAAGGAGCCGCTGGCCGGCGCCACCGTATATGTAACCCTGGAACCCTGCAGCCACTTCGGCAAGACGCCGCCCTGCGTAATGGCGCTGATCGAGCGCAGACCGGAACGGGTGGTGATCGGCACGACCGATCCCAATCCCCTGGTGGCGGGCAGTGGTATTGCCGCCCTGCAACGTGCCGGTATCGCCACAACCGTGGGGGTGGAGGAGGAAGCCTGCCGGGAAATAAACGCCGCTTTTTTCAAGTTCATCACGACCGGGCTGCCTTACATCACCCTGAAATTTGCCCAGACGCTCGATGGCCGAATCGCCTCCTGCACGGGTCATTCCCAATGGGTCAGTTCGCCGCCGTCCCGGATTTTTGCCCACCGCTTGCGTCACAGCCATGACGCCGTCCTGGTGGGGGTCGGCACGGTGTTGCAAGATGACCCGGCTCTGACGGTGCGCCATGTCCGGGGCCGGAATCCCCTGCGGATTATTGTGGACTCACATCTGCGCCTGCCACCCACCGCCAGAGCGTTGCAGGATCAGGATAAATCCCGGACCATCGTCGTCGCCACCCGGCAGGCGACCCCGGAGAAAATCAGGCTATTGGCGGCCAGCGGTGTGGAAACGCTCCTGGTGGAGGAAGACGGCGCGCAGCGCGTGGATTTGGACAAGCTGTTCCGGGAGTTGGGAAAAAGGCAGATTGCCTCGGTGCTCGTGGAAGGCGGCGCCGCAATTGTCACATCCCTGCTGAAAACAGGAACGGCGGACCGGCTGGTAGCCATTGTGGCGCCAAAGGTTCTCGGCAAAGGCATTAACGCCGTGGGCGATCTGGGCAAGAAAAGCATGGACGAGGCTATTCCCGTCAGTTTCCAGCGGATTTACCGGCTGGGAGGGGATGTGGTTATTGACGCTCGTCTAAGGAGCGGATGAGGCTGTCCGCCGCCCTTATCCCGTCGAGGGCCGAACTGACGATTCCGCCGGCATAGCCCGCGCCTTCGCCGCAGGGATAGAGCCCGGCCGTATTCACGCTCTGCCCGTCGGTATCCCGCAAGACACGGACCGGCGCCGAGGTGCGGGTTTCCACACCGATCAGCATTGCTTCCGGGGCAAAAAACTCCGGGATCTTCAGACCAAATTCCTGTAAGCCCTCCCGTAGCGCCGCTCCGGCAAAGGCTGGCAGAGCTTCAGCCAGAGGGGCCGCCTGAACTCCCGGCCGGAAGCTTACCGGCATGAGGCGGTCACTGGCCCGGCCCTGCATAAAATCGGTCAGGCGTTGCGCAGGGGCGAAATAGTTTTTGCCGCCCAAAACGAAGGCCTGCTCTTCCCAGTGCCGGCGAAACTTGAGGCCCCGCAGGGGCTCCTGGGGCGTACCCGCGAAATCTGCGGGGTTTACATTGACGACGACCGCGCTGTTGCCATAGGCTCCCTCCCGGGCCGAACCGCTCATGCCATTCGTGATAACCCCGCCGGTCTCGGAACTGCAACCAATGACCCGGCCGCCGGGACACATGCAAAAGGTGTAAACGGAACGTTCCGGCAATCTGGTCCGCGCCGTCAGAAAATATTCTGCCGGCGGCAGGGCGGGATGCCGATGCCATTTGCCGTATTGCATCTGGTTGATGAGTATTTGGGGATGTTCCAGGCGCAGCCCCATGGCAAACGGTTTGGGAACCATCTGCACACCCTGCCCATGGAGCATCCCGTATGTATCATCGGCATGCTGTCCCACGGCAAGAATCAGATAGTCTGTCGGCACCTCCTCCGTTTCATTGACCGACAGGCCGACAATCCTGCCGTTGTGCCGTCGCAGGCCGGAACAGCGGGCGCCGAATCTTATTTCACAGCCCAGCGCCAGCAGCTTGTGCCGGAAATTCACCACAACTTCCCGTAATTTATCGGTGCCGATATGGGGCTTGGCGGCGCTTAAAATATCCGCCGGGGCGCCCAGGGCGACAAAAGTTGCTTTTACCAGACCCGTCAGGGGGTTTTTGCTGCGGCTCGTCAGCTTGCCGTCGGAAAAGGTGCCGGCCCCGCCTTCCCCGAAGTGGACATTGCTTTCCCGCTGCAAAAGTCCCTCTTCCCAAAAGGCTTGCACCTCCCGGCAGCGGGCGGGTACGGCGCTGCCGCGCTCGAGAAGCAGGACGGGGATCCCCCTTTCAGCCAAACGGAGAGAGGCAAAAAGGCCCGCCGGGCCACTGCCCACCACCACTACCCGGGGCTTCTTGCCGGCGCGCAAGGCCGTGCCGGGAGCCGGGAAAAAATCCTTTTGGGCGCTGGAGGCGACAGACGTTGCCGGGAGAGAAATCTTTAGCTCGCCCGTACCGGTGTCGGGCAGGCGGATATCGTCGGGCAGGGCCACTTCTACGGTATAGATGAAAAAAGGCGGCCGATGGCGGCGGGCATCCAGTGTCTTGCGTAGTATCTTGCAGAGGGAAATTGTCTCCGGGGGCAAAGCAAAGATTTCCGCCAGCCGTTTCTTGAGCTCCCCTTCCCCTTCTTCAAGAGAAACTCTGATCCCGGCAATATTTACAAGCACTTTATTTCCTCATTGCATTGTGAAAAATGGATTCTTGTTGTACATACCAAAGGCAGGAAAAAATAGGAAGTTGAGATTGCGGCGCTGCGATTATAATGATAATCGGTCTTTTGTGGAGGCATAAAGGTGAATGTTTCCCCGGAGAAGGAAAATGCCATGGCTGAGCGGATGACAAGGTTGGGGGTGGCGGAAAGCGACCTCCGGGAAACCTTTGTCCGGTCTTCCGGTCCGGGCGGGCAGAAGGTTAATAAAACTTCTTCCTGCGTCTATCTGGTGCACCTTCCCACGGGGCTTTCCGTCAAGTGCCAGCAGGAAAGATCGCAGGCCCTGAATCGCTTTCTGGCACGCCGTCTCCTTCTCGACCGGATCGAAAGAATCAAGACGGGCGCGGTGGCTGCGGAAAAAGCACGCACCGAAAAACTCCGGCGGCAAAAGCAGCGCCGTACCCGGCGGGCCAAGGAAAAGATGCTCGAGCAAAAGCATTTCCAGGCGGGAAAGAAAGCTTCCCGGACCAAACCCTCCTTCATTATAGAATGACAATTGCGGTAGCCGAAATGAAAGATGAAAAAGTGCTGGCCAAACTTAAAAAAAATTACAGCTTGACCTGATAACACCATTATGAGAAGAGGCTAAAAATCGCGCCGCTCCGGCAGGGTGACCGATTTCTCATCGGAATTTACAGCGACCAAAAAACACAATGGGGAGAGATGATGAAAAAGAAGCCGTCCATAAAACTCTTGTTAATATTCATTATATTTTTCATCAATGGCTTGACTTCGGCTCATGCGACTAACGTATGCGAAAATATCGGGAACGGGGGGCGTTCGCTGGGAATGGGGGGGGTAGATATCGGCATTGCCACCGATACATCCGCCATGGTAAGCAACCCCGCCGGCATTACGCAGATTAAAAGAGGACGGGTTGACTTTGGCAACGGTCTGTTTTTCCCCTGGGTAAGATTTGAAAACAAGGATAATGCCTTTGACAGTTCCGACCATGGTCGTGAATATGAGCCATTTTTCTTCTATCTTCCCGAGTGGGGATGGGTAAAGCACGCTTCGGAGAGTCCCTTTAGCTGGGGGGCTGGATTATTTGCCGTAGGAGGGGGAGGCAGCGGTTTTCAGTTGAAAAATCAATTCTTTCCCGAGGGAAAAAGGGTGGAGTCAAAACTCGCCTACATCAAGTTGACCCCTACTGTTGCCTATCAAATATCGCCCAAGCTTTCGGCAGGCTTTGCCCTTAACATTTATTATTCTCCTCTGAATCTCAAAGGACTCTTTGGCCCTGTTTACTTAGTTGTTGATAAAGCCGATGCCTGGGGCGGAGGATATGCAGCGGGGTTGCTTTATCAACCCACCGATAAATTAAAAGTGGGGATTGCCTATACCTCAGAATCGATGCTCACAGACTACGAAACAGACAAAGGATATGTTCAGATAGCCGGGCAGGCAATGCAGCAGTACCACGCCAAAGTTGTTGACTTCCAGTTGCCCCAGAAGGTAGGCGTGGGAATCAGTTACCAGTTTACCCCTAAACTTTTGGTAGCCCTCGACGCTGAATGGCAGGACTATTCCCACGCCTTTCGCAAGATCGTTATAGAAATGGAAGGGCTCCCTATCCCGCCTGCCAATCTCGAGTGGAAAGATTCCTACCACTTTGCGATCGGGGCAGAATACAAGATCACTCCCCGCTTTAATTTACGGGCAGGCTATGCCTATACAAGCGAAAGCGTAACACCTAACGAGGGAGCATTCCCTTACATTCCCTCTACTACCGGGGATGCCCACAATCTTACGGCTGGTTTTGGATATAGCTGGAATAATTACCTGGTCGATTTTGGCTGGTCTCACCACCTGGATGTGGAGGACAAAAACGGACAATCCCGAATCGGGGCGGACTACGAAAATTCTACCCTGGGATTTGGAGACAATCTTTTTGTGATAACCATTACCTATCTATATAACTAAGGAGAAAGCAACGTGGCATTTAGTGATTTGCGGGATTTCTTGGCACAGTTGGAACAGGAAGGCGAACTGCTTAAAATAAATGAAGAAGTTGATCCCCGGTATGAAGCTTCGGCGGTGCTCAAATCGGTCGGGCAGGCCGGAGGACCGGCGGTTTATTTCAATCAGCTTAAAGGGGCGCGGATGCCGTTGGTAGGCAACCTTTTTGGCAACGTCAAGCGCCTGGCTTTGGCCCTGGAATGCCCGCCTGATGAGGTTAACCAAATTTATCTGGAGCGACGGGAGAAGCCGATTCCGCCTCGGCAGGTTCCCGACTCGCCATGCCAGGAAGTGATCTACCGGGAAAGCGAGGTTGACCTTTTGTCGCTGTTGCCCGTCCTCACCTATCATGAAAAGGATGCAGGGCCATATATCACCCAGGGTTTGGTGATTGTACGCGATCCACATTCAGAAGCGCAAAGTTTGGGTATTCACCGTATCCAGGTCAAGGGGCCGCAGCAAGTTTGCATTCAGCTTGTCAGCCACACTTCTACGGTATATAGGGAGCGGGCGGAGGCTCTGGGTGAAGGGGCGGAAATAGCGATAGTCATTGGTGTCGAACCCTCCATCATGCTGGCTTCGATGAGCTGCACGCCCTTCAGCGACAAACTGGCCATGGCCGGTGCGCTGCGGGGGAGTCCCGTAGAGGTTTGCCGGGGGCTGGTCAGTCGAGTCAGCTTGCCGGCAAAGGTGGAGATTGTCCTGGAAGGGCGGTTTATTCCCGGCGTGCTGGAAGAGGAGGGGCCTTTTGGAGAAAGTACCGGCTACTACATCACTTCACAAAGTCCTGTCGCCAAAATTGAACTGGTTTCAATGCGCCGCAACGCTATTTATGCCGTCTCTGAACCCTGGACGCGGGAGGACGAGATTCTCACTTCCTGGTCCTGGTCCGGCGATCTCTTAAACGCTCTGCGCAAGGACTTTCCCGAAGCGCGAGCGCTAAAGCTGTCATCGATGATGGCCAACTGCGTTGTCTCCCTGACCAAAAGCTCCCCCGGAGAAGCCCGGAGGCTGATTTATCGCTTATTGACGATGAATCCGTACCTTAAATATGTCACCGTAGTCGATGATGACATTGATATTGAAAACCGGATGCAGGTTGATTGGGCGCTAACAACCCGTATGCTGCCGGAGCGGGGTATCGTCATTTTGCAGGATGTGGATGGCTCGCCCATTGATCCCGGGGTTAAGCTCAGCCCCCAATTGTTGACTAATAAAGTCGGCTTTGACGCCACCCGTCCCTGGGGTCATGATGAGGAGTTTGCCAAAATAGATGTTCCACGCCAAGCAGGGCAGCGGGCAGCGGCGCTTTTAGACGGCTGCGGCTGGAAACCCTGAAAGCCTGCTCCATTCCCGTTGACGCCGTCAAATGATACTTCTGAGAGGGAAAACGAATGAATGATTTTAATTTATTTGAATTATTGAATTTTAATCCTGAAGAGGGCACCATTAGAATCGAAGGGCACAGAATGCTGATATTTACGGCGGATGCTATGGGATTCTTAAGAAAAAGGCTTACTGAGATTTTGGGTGAAAAGATGGTAAGAGGGATTTTTACGAGATTCGGTTTTACTTCCGGATACCATCAGGGCTTGGCAATGAAAGAACTCTTTAAGGGATCTACGATAGAAGATCTTTTAAAAAATGGACAAAGTTTGCACATTCAGGAAGGCGCAGGAAACATCCTTAATTTAAATGTTGATTTTACTTTTAAGGATGGAAATTTTCTTGCGGAATGCGTTTACACTCACTCTTATGAGGTAGAACAGCATAATCTCCATATAGGAAGAAGCGATGTACCTGTCTGCTGGACGATGACAGGCTGGGCAAGCGGGTATTGTAGCGGTGTTACTGGAGAAAAAATATATTTTGTCGAGGATGAATGTGCAGGCAAAGGAGACAGCCGTTGTCACATCGTAGGTAAACCCTTTGAGAAATGGGATAAGGAGTTAGAATCATCGTTGGAGTATTTTAAAACGATGAATACCGATAGGGAGATCATAAGGATTAATAGAAAGATAAGTTTGAAGGCTGAAGAGCTTAAGCAAAAAGAGAAGAAGTTGGAAAAGCTGGAGGAGCGGATCAGAGAAGAAGGGGATTACGAAAATATCATAGGAAATAATCGCGAAATAAAGAAAATCTTTTGCCTAATAAATAGGATTGCCGACAGTGAAATCAGCGTTGTCATCGAGGGAGAAAGTGGGGTTGGCAAAGAATTAATTGCCAGAGCTATCCACACCAACAGCCTTAGAGCAAACAAAAAATTTGTTGCTCTAAATTGTGGAGCGCTTCCTGAGACATTATTAGAGAGTGAGTTATTCGGTCATGCAAAGGGCTCTTTTACCGGCGCAGATAGGGATAAAAAAGGGCTTTTTGAGGAGGCGGAGGGGGGGGCAATATTCCTCGACGAAATCAGTGAGACATCACCTTCTTTTCAGGTAAAACTTTTACGAGCCATCGAAGAAAAAGAAATAAGAAGGATAGGAACAAATATTCCGGTGAAAACAAACGTCAGAGTTCTTTCGGCAACAAACTCTAACCTTGAAGAACTGGTTAATAACGAAAAATTCAGGGGCGATCTATACTACAGGCTAAATGGAATTAAACTCTGTATTCCTCCATTAAGGAATAGGAAGGAAGATGTAATACCCTTGGTAAAATATTTTATTGAAAGATACAAAGGTACCGATAAACTAGTGGATATTTCTTCAGAAGCAAAAGTTTTTCTATTAAAGTATAACTGGCCGGGCAATATTAGAGAGCTGAAGAATGTCATCCAGAGGGCCCTGGCATTAATGGATAATAATTTCATTGAAGTAGATGATCTTCCGGATGAGATTAAAAATGTAAATGGCCGTCTTGAATTGGAGGATAATATTTCATTACTAGAGTTAGAGAAGAGATATATATTAAAGACACTTAACAAATATAAAGGGAATAAGATACAAACGGCAAGGTCGTTAAATATAGCCCCCAACACTCTCTGGAGAAAATTAAAAAGTTATCCTGAAAATGACCACAAATTTTCCGCACAGCCTTAGCAGCGAGTGGCATCCTGAATTCCCGTTTTATTGTAACGAGGCTGGTGGTGTAGCCCCCAGCTTGGAAAAAAGGTCCATCTGTTGTTTCGTTATTTCACCGACCTGCAGTTTCTGGCCAGGGACTTCAAAGCATTCAATCATATCGAGATCATTGTCTCTGACTATGTCCTGGAAATTAATAGGCAACAAGCATAACCCCTTAAAAAGGGGATAGGAGAACTATTTTTTTTCTTGACAAATGTCAGCCATATCGGATTCCCACTCGCCGTATTGACGCATGAACTTCCTATTTTGCGTTCCAAAATAAAACAAGTTTTAAAAAATTCCTGGTATAAACTAACCAACAAGTTATTAGCCGAATCTAAAAACAGATGCCGGTGTGAGTTATTCCCTCAATACCCGGTATTGTTCTCTATCTGTCCCACCACTCGCATCAGATCGCGGGCCGCCTGACTATCGGGAAACTTGTAAACGAAAGGCATCCCCTCGTCGGAACATTCGCTAAGTCGAGGGTCAAGGGGAATCCGTCCCAGAAAGGGGACATCCATCTCCTTGGCCAGCTTCTCGCCGCCGCCGGTGCGGAGGATATTAACTGCTTCGCCGCACTTGGGACACACGTAGCCACTCATATTTTCTATAACGCCAAAGACGGGAACGCCTGCTTTCCTGCAGAGCAGGGTAGCCTTGCGCGCCACATTCTGGGAGACACCGGACGGGATAGTCACAACCACGGCTCCGGCCAGATCAGGGATATACTCCATAAGGTTCATGGCATCGGAGCTGGTGCCCGGCGGCATATCTACCAGCAGGAAATCCCTGCGGCCGTAGTTTACATGGCAAACAAATTCCTCAGTAGCGCTTCGCCGCATGTCATGAAACCAGGTAAGCACCTCCTCGCTGGCAAGGAGGAAACCCATGGACACTACCTGCACCCCCAAGAAACCCTCTACGGGCACTATGCCGTCATCACCGATCTTGAGTTTGGAGTTCTCTACGCCCAGCATCTTGGGAATCGTGGGCCCATCGAAGTCCTGGTCAAGGACGCTTACCTTGTGGCCGCGCATCGCCAGAGCCACGGCCATGTTCGCGGTGATGATGCTCTTACCGACACCCCCCTTGCCACCGACCACGGCTATCTTGTGCCTGATATTGGCCATAGCGTCGCGGGCTTGAGTCATGCGCCGGCGTTTGTAAATCTCCATCCTCGCAGGAGAGAGGCAATCAAAAAACTTTTCGCAGCTCTCACAGCGGCGAGAGCAACTCATGTCAACGTTTATGGCCAGGATGTCCTGCTCAGCGCACTTATCGTTCAAAACCTTCTCTCCAATTTGCACAAGTTACCCGTGATCACTTAATCCCTCGCTTGGAACAGCACAACTCAAGAAACGCCTGCCTCTTTCACAAAGTGATCGATGGACGTTACTGCAAAGGAGCAACTATGCTGACAACGAACATCGATTTTAAGCAGCTCGGCAATTATCTTGGCGATCCCGTGATCACCGCTGCCACTGTAGACCGCATGATCCACCATTCCATCATCATTAACATCGAAGGTCCATCCTGGCGATTGCACGAATCACAACAGCTCAACGCCAAAAAATAATCTCCCTTCGACCGTTTCAAGATGAGCTTACCCAGGGCGCCCGCCACTCACATGCGTACCCTCCGTAACCAACTCTACCCCACTCTCTTTCCTTCGGCCAATCCTATATCGGTGAAGTGCTCCCCCTAAATCTCAAACCAGCAACTTTCAGTGGGTCCATTTAATGTCGGTAGGGGCATGCTGCGCTTCAACGGACCCCTCAGTCCCTCTTCAATAATTGCCGCCACCTCATCATTCCAGTCCACCTCTGCCTTGATATGCTTTAGATCACCCACACACATGTGCTCTTTACCCACTTTTCCATTGAAGTTCCTCCTCTTAACGGATATTCCAACCACTAATTTGCATAAGCATTTAACAATATTCATTAATAGTGCATAATTGCCCTTAAAGTGTAGCCACTAGTGATAGCATAATTAATAATATTATGCTTGACAATGTGGTTATTATCATCTGTGTCTGCAGACGCTATGTATCTGCCATTCCAATTTTCTCGAACCGGTCTTTGCGACCTTTTTAATAACCTTGATGGAGCTTTTAGTTACCTTGAGATGCCATTCAGTTTAGAAGGGCCTGCCATCTACATCCCAGGGTTTGGGAAGATGAAGGTCTTCGGCCATTACCTTGTAAACATTATAGCCCTGCATGCTGTGGGCGGCACCAAAGGGAGGCCAGGCCGACCCGGTGCAATAGAGACCCTCTATCCCCGGAACCTTATTACGCGCTAGTTCTGGGACAGGCCTTAGTCTGCCCGATTGAGAGGGGATATTGTCTATGACGCACCAGTTCCCCGTCGGGGCAAAGTTTCTGGCCAGATGAGCGGTGTAATAAGGGGTTACGGGGATATAGCCCCCAATGATGTCCCAACTCACATTGGGCGCATACTCGTGCATCTTTTTCACTACCTCCTCGGCATGCTCGGTCTCCTTCCTCTTCCACTCCTCTTCTGAAAGCCTCCAGGCAGGAAGGACAAACTGTTCGGTGATGAGGGTAAAGTTGATATCCCGGGGGGCAAGCAAGGAGTCTCCCGGGCTGGTCTCGCTCACCCCATGATAGGCGACTCCAGTATTGAGCTTTGAGGGCCATTTACCGATCCTTCTCTCGCAACCTTCTTTTCTAACGGTCTCATCATCCATGTCCCCTAAGGTCAGCCACATCGTCTGCCAGCAGTCGGGGTTCCAGGCTTCGGCCTTATACCTTGGCCGCTCCTTGAAGGCCCATGTGTACCACATGATACAGATGTAGTCCCGTTCAAGTGCATTTATCTTTCTTAAAAGATCGGAAGAGATATGGTCCTTGCCGATCAACTTGTTGCAGAGCTGATCGGGATCAACGTCCGTAAGCACGGCCTTTTTTGCCTCAATCTCTGTCCCGTCCTCCAACTTGATCCCCACCGCCCGGCCGTTTTTGATGATAACGTGATCGACGGGAGAGTTGGTATAGCCTCTCCCGCCGTTTTCCAGGATGATCTTCTGTGAGGCATGGGCCTTGACATGGGTAGATCCTTTTATCCAACAGGACATGGGCCAGTACATCAGGGTGTTACAGATATTGGCCGCAAAGCCTGACCCGGCCTGATCACCCTCAAACCCTAATGATTCATTGCACCTGCCAAAAGCATGCCGGACATGAGAGTCCTCCCAGAGCGTTCTATTCATCTGGATCGGCGACTGGAGAAACCAGGAGGGATCAAGCCCGGAATCAGGCTGCTGTACCATCCGATCGATCGCATCGGGTTGTCCCGGCGGCGGCGGCGGATTAAACCACGACTCCAGGATATATGGTTCCCACTTGGTCTTCAGATTCTTCCAGAGTTTGAGGTAGGTATCGGCATCCTTCCGGGAGAACCTGGCAATCTCGGCAGCGGTCCTCTCCTGGTCCGGATCAACATCGGGAAAGGCCGTATACTGGACAATACATGTATCGTCCTCGCTAAAGATGTTCCCGGCGCCACATTCGGTATAATCCATTTTTACCCCATAGTCCTCCCACTCAGGAAAGTCCCAAAAGGTAGGAATGTGATACTGAGCGGTCATGTGCGCCGAGCAGGGATTGCCGAGAAAACCGGGTGCCGGCTCCTCCTGACACCAGCCGCCCCCTAACTCATTCCTTTCTTCAAATATCCCGACCTCCAATTTTGCATACTTTGTAAGATACATCGCTGCAATCAGGGCCTTATTGCCCCCTCCGACAATTACTACATCAAAATTTTTATCTGCCATCTCCCCACATCCTCCTTCGTGACGAAAACCTCAGCTTATACTGCCCTGCCCTAATTCAAAGGCCCTAAGAGAGACTTCAAGTTCCCTTTCAGGCACTAATTCCTTTATTGAATCTATGAGAGATTGGGAAGTTACAGGGAGCGCGCCAGAAGCCGAAGCAGCCCCAAGCATTACAAAATTGTCAGTATATTTATCTCCTGTCTCTCTCGCAAGGGAATAAGCGTCAAGGGTAATCAACCTCTCTGGGAGAGGGGATAAAAGGTCCATAATTTCCTTCGGTCCTGGATATGCTGAATGTGGCGGCATAACAATCAAAGGGACTATCTCCCTGGTGTTAAATATAGCAACTCCATTACTCTTAAGAAATTCAGCTGCCAACCTTGCTCCCTCCCCCGGCAAAAATCCTATTAAAAGGTCGCACATCCCCTTGGGGATAAGGGGAGAAAAGACCTCTTCCCCAACCCTTATATGGGAAATCTCCACCATCTGCTCCATGGAAACAAAGGTATGGTCTGTTCCCACTACTTTCATTCCATTTTTTATTGCGGCTTGGGTAAAAACCTGCGCTATCTTTACCAAATCATGCGCTCTCAAGCCTACCATCATCATGTTAAACTCTTTATCCATTATTCAGCCCTCCTTATTGAACCAGTGGGACAAACCTGGGAACAAACCCCGCAACCTCGACATAAGTATTCATCAATCCAAGCCTGGCCTTCCTTTTCCCTAAAGGAGATGGCAGGACATCCGATATCTGTTGCACAAACGCGGCAACCAGTGCATTCCCATTCATCAACATGGTAAGGTATTAATTCCTCTCCCTTGCCTCTTGCCTCTTTTTTGGGAACCAAGGTACAGGCTCGGCGGGAAATTATCACCCTCATCCCCGACATCCTGAGGGCATCGGTAAAAGCCTTAATTGCATCTTCGACTTCACCAGGGTCTATTATCTTCACCTCGTCTACTCCACAGGCTCTAACAATTTCTTCTATACTGATTGCCTTTGTGCTCTCCCCTTGTTCTGTGATTCCGATCCCAGGAGTTGGCTGATGACCCGTGGCGGCAATCATTTGATTGTCCATTACTACTATCAGGAAATCACTGCGGTTATAAGTGGCATTTATCAAGGGAGGAAGACCGGCGTGCAAAATGGTGGAATCTCCGATGCAGGCTACAATTTTTGCCCCTACTTTCGCCTTTGAAAATCCGCAGGCAATCCCAATACTCGCACCCATAGAATGCATATTGTCTAATGCTGCAAGGGGCGGAAGGGCGCCCAGGCCATAACACCCGATATCACCCGTAGTAATTACCTCTCCCCCTACCTTTTTAATTGCCTGTTTGAGGGTATAAAATGTAGCCATGTGTGGGCAACCGGCACAGAAGGCCGGAAACTGGGGAGGTATAGTCTCCTGAATCTTTTTTCTAACATCTTCCTTTCCCAAGGCTATGGCTTCTTTCTCCTTGCCTAAAAAAATCCCGATTGCATCAGAAACCATATCAGGGGTGTAGTTCCCTACCTCGGGTAAATCACCAGTCAACTTTCCCTTAACCTCTACCTTCTTTCCAAGCCTCCCTAAAATTTCCAACAGATTTCTTTCAATAATTGGCTCTAACTCCTCTATTACTAATATTCGATCCACTCTTTCTATGAGAGGTTCTATCAACTCTTTCGGTATGGGATGGAAGGCGCCTAACTTGAGGAGCGCTATTTCTTCATTGCCGAATTGTCTCAATGCCTCCTTTACGTAATTGTAGGCCCCTCCTGAAGCAATAATGCCCACCTTTGCCCCCTGGCCAATTTCTAATTGGTTAAAGGGAATCGTTCTGGCAATCTCTTGCAGCTTTGGTTGCTGATTATGCAACCAGTTTTTCCTTCCCAGGCCAATCTCTGAAAAGATAAACCAGCGGAAAAGATTCTTCTCGAATTCTGCCTTCCGCTCTCCTTTAGATATCTTTCCCAAGGTAACAGGGCTCCTCCCATAACATACCTGGGCAGTCAGGCGCATTAGAACCGGCAACTCCAACTCTTCCGAGATATCAAAGGCCTTAATCACCATATCCTTGGCCTCTTGAGAATTTGATGGATCAAATCCCATTATGTGAAGATACTGGGCAAATTCCCGGCTGTCCATCTCAGCGGGAGAGGTCAAGGCACCGGGGTCATCGCCTGAAATAATGACCATCCCTCCTTTAATCCCTGAAAAAACCAAGGGCAGGAGCGTATCCAAGGCTAAATGCAAACCCAGGTCCTTCATCAGCACCGCCGACCTCAACCCAGCCATTGAAGCCCCCGCAGCAACCTCTACCGCCACCTTCTCATTTGTTGAAGCCTCCACATAAAGCCCATACTTATCAGCAATAAAGGACAGATTGTCAGCTACCGTATTTACCGGCGCCCCGGAATAAAAGGTGACAATCTGCGTGCCCGCCTCTAATATTCCCCGGGCCAATGCCCCATTGCCAGTCAAGGCTACCTTCTCGCCAGGGGCGTCCCTTCCTATAAGTGTGGGAGACTCTAAAGTAGCATAGGCATCCCTGACAATAAAACTCAATTCCTTGGCTGTTAATTCCATAAACCCTCCTTTTTACTCCGTTACTCTCACTATCTCCATAGTCAATTGGTTATAACCGTCCGGACAAGCTAAAGCTCCTATCACATCCTTTTCAATTTGCCAGGGGGCCATACCTCCAAACTCCATTGAAACTATATATGGATAGATAGAGTGATAAGCAGCCCCACAGAGATCTGATGAAACATACTTGCTTACTTCAAATTGGTCGCCAATCTTGTGACCGGCATTACAATGCCCTTTTAAGCCAGCAATTTTTACTACAAACTTTACAGCCATAATTCCTCCTTATTTTTGTATCTTGTTAGCGGTAGCTTAAAGGGGTGTAAACACCAACCTTTAAAAAAGTAAATCTGACGACAAAATCCCCCAACAATTCTGCTAAAGCCACGCCTACCAAAGCTAAAATTTGGTGGGTATAGTAAAAGTAAAAAATCAAGAAAAGGGTAAGGATAAAGCCTGCAAAGATACCACCCCCTAAAAAATAGGGGGCATATCCCCCCTTGAGTAAAAGCAGGGCTGATACCTTAGCGGTAAGGTTCAAGGTAAACATGGCCATTAAATACACAATTATTACCAGCAAGTTTAATAAAAGAAGTCCTACCTCCACCAATTCCAAGATGTTCAGGTTGACCGATAAATTGCCACCAATTCCGAAATGTATCAGCAGGATAGTCAAAGTAACCCCTCCCAAGAAGGCTTCAGTAAAACCAAAGATCGGGAGGAGGGCAGTATTCCAAAAGGGAAGCGAGGGGGACGAAGACATTACCAAACCATCATAAATGCTGAGGATCAGAGCCGAAATAACTGCCAGGGAAATTACCAAACCTTCTATAAAGGTACCCTCCTTAAGGACGAGCCATCCAAATCCTGGAATAACCTCAGCACACCATAGAAATCCAAAAAATGTAAAGGCGACAGTGGCTATCATGCCCCTGCTTATCCAGGAACTCCCAGGTTTAAGAATTACTCTCCATGCCCTGAGAGGATGCCCCAAGTATAGAAGATGGGCCCCGCCTTTCCCAAAAGCCACTATAAGAAGGCCCAAGAGGGCGGCTAATTTAAATTGGAAGAAAACGGAAACCAGAAACAGCCCGGCCCCAATCCCTCCCAAGAAAAAGGCAATGGCGATGAGCCAAGCCCATTCAGTCTGCAATCTAAAACCGTCTACCAATTCATCGCCTACTATCGAAGGCTTTCCATCCAAATTTTTCATATCTTACTCCAAGTAATAGACAGAAGGATCGGTATTTCGTTCCGCCAGAGGTTGGCGACCGTTTCTCAACCTGATCAGCTTGCTGACCTCACTGGCAGGGTCATCAAGATTGCCAAAAATTCTGGCTCCGGCTATACAGGTTACAACGCAGGCAGGTTCCAAACCTTGATCAACCCTTTGAAAACAGAAGCTGCATTTGACAGCCACCTCCCCCTGCAAGGTTTCAACCTTCTTTTTCTCAAAGGGATTCAAACCCCCATAATATCCCTTTTTGAGAAGACTTATTGGCATGTAGTACCTATTTTTGTAGGGACAGGCAACATAACATGCCCGGCAGCCTACGCATTTATCCTGATCTACCATGATGATACCGTCATCCCTTTTGTGGGTAGCTCCGCTAGGACAAACTTTCATGCAAGGAGCCTCACTGCAATGATTGCACAATACCGGAGTATAGGTCCTTTTGACATAAGGGTATTTTCCTAACTCATTTGCCAAGGTCTTTGTAAAAAAGATACCCTCCGGCGTACCGTTCTCCTGCTTGCAGGCAATCGTGCAGGCATTGCAGCCAATGCATCTCTTCAGATCAATCGCCATTCCATAGCGCA
>JBAQLR010000134.1:0-17915 GCA_049302035.1 Syntrophales bacterium | reverse complement strand
CGGCTGTGGCTCGCGTTTTCCGCTGCTTCCGGCGGGAGTCCTTCTGCTGGTGGCAGCTTTTTCCCCCGCGATCCTGGGGATGGCAGCGGCGATCCCGCCCCCGGTAGTGGGAGGAGTCCTTCTCTACACCCTTGCCGGACAGGTTGCCGCCGGTCTTGCTGCTCTTTTTGCTGCGGGAACCTTTTCCTTTGAGGATGGGTTGGTCATCGGCTTCTCCCTGCTTGCCGGGACGGTGACTGCCCTGCTGCCCCCCACAGCGCTGGCGGGTTTTCCCCCTTTCCTCCAATCCATCGCCGGGAACGGATTTGTGGTTGGTGTTGTGGCAGCTCTGACACTAGATCGGCTTTTTTGCCGTTCGGCATAGCAGGAGGGGAAAATAATTATTATCCGCTTATCCTTCACTTAACGGGATGATTTTTTCTCCGGTTAGTGTATAACCTCAAATGCAGGAACGTATGTGCCTGCGGTAAGACGATGCCAAGTCGTCATTTTGCAAATATTTTTGGAAGCATCAATAATAAATGGCCTGCGGATCAAGCGCATGGTGAAGGATGGGAATGAGGAGGAGAAAAAGGTAATGACAATGGCCGAGACGATAGCAACGGAAGATAAGTATGCGCCGCCTTTCTTCACAAGGATCCCCGTTTCCATTGAGAGAGGGGCCGGGGTTTATGCCTGGGATGAGGAAGGCAACAGATTTATGGACTTTACTTCCGGCTGGGGGGTAACCTGCCTGGGGCATGCCCATCCGGCGATCACCAACGCCCTCCTTGAGCAGAGCCAGAAACTTCTGCAGAGTCCCAATGCGGGCTTAACCTATTCTCCCATCCGTGCCCAGTTGATGTCGCTCCTGGGCACGATTCTGCCGTCCCCCCTGACGCGGGTTTTTTTCTCCAACAGCGGGGCGGAGGCAAACGACGCCGCGATCAAGCTGGCGCGCAAAGTGACGGGCAGGCTGGACGTCATCGCTATGGAACTGAGTTTTCATGGCCGGACCATCAGCACCGCCTCGGCTACGGGGCAGGCAAAACACCGGGAAAAGTTCAATCCCCTGATGCCCAACTACCGCTTCGTTCCCTATGATGATCTGTCGGCCGTGCAGATGGCCTTAAACAACAAGGTGGCAGCGGTTATTTTAGAGCCGGTGCAGGGGGAGGGGGGGGTTAAAATCCCGGCGGCTGGTTATCTCGAAGAGGTTGGCAGGCTCTGCAAGGAAAATGGCAGCCTGCTTATTGTGGATGAAATACAGACAGGCTTTTGCCGCACCGGGACGATGTTTGCAATCGATTCCCTGCATGTCGAAGCGGACTTTCTGACGATGGCAAAAGGCATTGCCGGTGGATTTCCCTTTGGCGCTTTTGCAATGTCTGAAGCGGTAGCCGCGAAGCTTGAGCCCGGTGATCACGGCGGCACATATTGCGGCAATCCCCTCGGCTGTGCAGTGGCTTCTGCTGTGATCCGGCATCTGCTTGAGCATAACATTGCCGGACATGTCGAACGGATGGGCGATTTAGCCCTGGAATGCCTGCACGCCTGGATGGCAGTCTATCCGGAGCTGATCACGGCGGTGCGGGGTCGGGGGCTGCTGCTGGCGCTGGAGTTTTGTGACGAAAAAACGGCCGGCGCCATTGCCGGTCTCTGTTTTCAGAAGCGCCTGTTCGTACGGCAGACCCAGGGAAACATGATCAGGGTGTTCCCTGCGTTGAACATTCTTAAGGAAGAGTTGGAAGCGGGGCTCCAGCTGCTCGGCGAAGCCATTGCCGACGTGGCCCATCCATCTTCCTGAAACGGGCGGATAATTTATGATTTATGACTATGAAATAAATGGTCTGCCGGTTAAAACGGGCGACCTGCTCTGTACGTCGGACGGAGACTGGGGGAGCATCCTGGGTGTTTTCTGGCGGGTGGTAGGAGCGTTCATCCCCGGCAAGGTGGATCACATTGCCGTTTATGTCGGGCCGAGGGGGCGCTGTGTCGAAGCAGGTATGCAGGGAAGAGTGAGCACTTTTGAAATCCCGGGGGGCTGCTGGGAAGCCCGCCGGATGGTTGCCGAAAGAGGGCGGCTGATCGATGTCTTGCATGGTGTCGCCTATCCCCTGCAGGGCCGCAGCATTCCCGATACGGACGTCATCCGGCGCCGGGTGGCCTCTTATTGCCTGGAACAGGCGCGCCTGGAGAAGCCCTATAACATCAATTTTTTTAACTCTGGAACGGAAAAGGCCTTCTATTGCAGCCAGCTTGCCTACAAAGCTTACCTGCGGGAGGGTATCAACTTGCACTCGGGCAAGGGCATTCCCCTTATTCCGGGAACGGGTCGGATTGTGCTGCCCCAGGAGATATGGGACGGGTGTACCCACCGCGAAGTCTGAACGGACACGCAGGCTATTTCCCAATACAGAAACGGGAAAAGATTTGCTCCAGAATCTCCTCGTTCGTTGTTTTTTCAACCATTTCCCCCAGGCTGGCAAGGGCGTCACGGAGTTCGACGGCGATTAATTCCGGTGGCAGCCTGTTGTGCAGGCCTGCCGCCGCCTGGGATAAAAAGACGATAGTGTTTTCCAGGACACTTTTGTGGCGGAGATTGGTAATCATCACTTCCGCGTCCCCGTTTTCCGGGTGGGCAAGAACCGCCTGATAGATGGCCTCTTTAAGCAGATCCAGGCCTTCGCCATATTTGGCAGAAATCGGCAATACCTCGGTATCGGGCAGTGCAGCCCTGACCTCGGCCAGATCGAGTTGCCGGGGCAGGTCGGCTTTATTGACAACGATGAGGCAAGGTTGGCCGGCAATCTCGGCCATAACCTGCCTGTCCTCCTCAGCAAGCCCGGCGCTGCCGTCCAGGATCAAAAGGATTAAATCCGCCAGGGCCAGCTTTTCCCGTACCAGCGCGATGCCTTCCCGCTCGACAATATCGGCGGTGGGCCCGATACCGGCCGTATCGGTAAGCTTGAAGGGCGCTCCGGCAATATTGATGAATTCTTCGATGAAATCCCGCGTTGTCCCCGGCAGAGGGGTTACAATGGCCCTTTTCTCGCCCAGCAGGGCATTGAGGAGGCTCGATTTTCCCACATTGGGCTTGCCTGCTAAAACCACGCTGGCCCCGTGGCGCAGGAGCTTACCATGTTCGTAAGTGGACAGGAGGGCTTGCAGCTTTCCCAGGATTTCCGTAAGCGCGGTGGCGCTTGCTGCGGCTTCGCGGGCGCCGTCGGAAGATACTTCGTCCTCCGCAAAATCGATACCGGCTTCCAGGAGGGCGAGGTCAGCGACAATTTCTTGTCTTATCGTCTCGATTTTTTCCGAAAGCTGGCCTTTCAGATGGGACAGAGCCAGCTTCCGGCCTTGCTCGGTTTTGGCCATGATCAGGTCGGAAACGGCCTCTGCCTGCGCAAGATCAAGACGGCCGTTCAAGAAGGCCCGTCGCGTAAATTCGCCAGGCGCGGCAGGTCGGCAACCGGCGGCAAGCGCTTCCTTAAGGACGGATTGCAGGACGAAAAAGCTGCCATGACAGTAAATTTCCAGAGTGTCTTCGCCGGTATAGGAGTGGGGCGCCTTCATCAGCGTAATCAGCGCTTCGTCAAGGACGGCGCCGGAAGCAAGGGAGATAATATCACCGTGGTAGAGGCGATGGCTTACAAAAGCGGTGAGGGTTTTCCCCGGTTTGAAGAGGCGGCGGGCGATTTCTGAGGCGCGGGGACCACTAATCCGGATAATTCCGATGCCTCCCGTGCCGGGAGGTGTGGCAAGGGCGGCAATGGTATCCTGCACCACGTTAATCCTTGTTTGTCGGCACAATGATGAGTTTTCTGTACTCACCCTCGCCCCGGCTTTTGGTGGTAAGGCCCTGATCATTCTGCAAGGCCATGTGGATAATACGGCGGTTGTGGGCGTTAAGATAGTTTAACGTCACGGCCTTTTTCGTCTTTTTTACCCTTTCGCCAATCTTGGCCGCCAGGTCGTTCAAAGATTCTATGCGGCGTTCACGGTAGGATTCCGTGTCCACAACAATCGTTTTGTGATTGTAAGGCAAACGATGCACCGCTTTATTGATAATGTATTGCAACGCGTCAAGGTTTTGTCCTCTTCTGCCGATCAGCAAGCCTCCCCCGTCGCCCTCAATGTTCAGGATAACGCTTTCCGGTGTTTCCTCAACGGTGACCGGGCAGGTGAGATCCATCCGTTCCAGGATGCCCTCGAGAAGTTCTTTGGCCCGGAGAGCAGGATTCCCTCTTGCTTCCGGAGCCGCTCCGGCAGGGGGAGATGCCGCCATGTTGCCGTTAAGTGTTTCTTCCAGAGACAGCAGGCTGGCCTTGATCCTGGCTTTCTTGCCGCCCAGGAGTCCCATAAATCCCGCCGCCCCTTCCGTGATGATTTCGATGCTCAGTTTTTCCCGGGAAACCTGCCATTCCCGGCAGGCCTTCTCAATCGCTTCGTCTATCGTTTTACCTTCAAAGTCCAATGATTGCATATAAATGCCTCGCTAAGTGTCATTAGTTACTTTTATTAATATAATATTGCTGGCCGATGCTGATGAGGTTGTTGAAGAGCCAATAGATCACCAACCCCGAGGGAAAGTTCAAAAACATCGCCGTAAAAATAATAGGCATGAAAAGCATGATTTTCGCCTGCATCGGGTCGCCTGCGGGAGGGGTCATTTTTTGCTGGAGGAACATGGTCCCTCCCATGATAATCGGGGTTATGTAATAGGGGTCTTTGGCAGACAGGTCCTGTATCCACCAGATCAAGGGGGAATGGCGCAGTTCTATGGCGTTAAGCAGGGTCTTGTAGAGACCGAAAAAAACGGGGATCTGGATCACCATCGGCAGGCAACCGCCCATGGGATTAACCTTGTGCGCTTTGTAGAGGGCCATCATTTCCTGGCTCAAGCGCGCCTTGTCTTCCTTGTATTTATCACGCAGTTCGGTCATGAGGGGTTGCAGCTTCTGCATTTCCTTCATGGAGCGATAGCTTTTATTGCCCAGCGGCCAAAAAATTAATTTTATCAGCGCTGTCAGGATGATGATGGCGACGCCATAGTTGTGCACGACGCTGCCGTGGAGAAATTTCAGAATAATCAAGAGCGGCATGGCGAGCCACTTGAGCCAGTCACCGAAATCTATGGCATTCTCCAGCCCCGCTTTAAGTTCCTTAAGGAGGCTGTAATCCTTCGGTCCCAAATAAAGGGAGTAGTTGGTAAGACCCGTTTGGCCGGGAGGAATGATGTTTCTGGGGGCTTTTAAGCTCACAATTACTTTGTCCGGGCCGTCTTTTACCAATGATAACGTCGTTAAAGAGGGAGAACTAGGAACCAGCGCCGCGAGGAAGTATTTACTTTCAAAGCCACTCCAGGAAACCTCAGGCCCCAAGATTTTTTCAGGCGCCATTTTTTTCACGTCCGTCCGTTCGACGCTGCCTGCCACCAGAGATACCGGTCCGTCATGGCTGTAGCTGTCCGTTTTGGCTTCCGGGTCAATAAGTTCATACCAGCTGACCGTGTTAAGCTCATTCAAGGTGCTGCCCGAAAGGTTCGTGACCCGGATTTCCAGAGTTAGGTTATATTTCCCCCGGTAAAAGGTGTAAATCTTTTCTACTTTTACATGTTCGGGGTATTCCAGAGTGAAGACCAAGCGGTCGGCAGCGGCAGGATTTTCCGTGGGGCCGTTTTCAGCGCGGACTTCATAAATCGCATCTTCCGGAATAGTAAAATCTGAACCGGCAAACCCCACCTTTAACGGTGGCGGCATATTTCCCTTGGCGTTTACCAGTTCAATGAAGTCAGCGCCCTTTTCAATGCTGACGCGGTATTTCTTTAATTGGAAAGATTTGAGACCGGCGCCGCGGTTGGTAAAGACAGCGCGATATTCATCCGTTTCAAGGGGAATCTCCTGAGCGGCTACCACGCTACTCTGCAGCAGTATCGGGGCATTCCCGGCCGGGGCATCATTTTCAGATACAACATTGGCCGCGCTTTTTTCCGTGGCCGTATTTGGAGCCGCTTCCCGCTGTTGAACCGCTGCGGGCTTGATTGCCGGGTAGGGTTTTACGAAAAAGGTCTGGTACACGTACAGGACTGCAAAAGAAAGGACGATTGCAATAATGCTTTTTTTGTCCATCAACTTAATTCTCCTTTACTTGATAGGATCGTAGCCGCCGGGATGAAAAGGGTGGCAGCGAAGGATGCGTTTTGCCGCGTAAAGCAGACCCTTCCGGAGGCCGTGGTGGCTTATTGCTTCGATCGCGTAGGCGGAGCAGGAGGGAAAAAAACGGCAGCATGGCGCCAGGAAGGGAGACAGGCAAAGTTGGTAAAGCCTTATCAAAGCGATAGCGGTGAGGGTTGGTATGCGGAGCATCATGCGCTACTCACCAGGCCCGGGGGATATAAGGCGCGCCAACTCCCCACAAACATCCTGGTAACCAAGGTGAGGGATACCCTTTTTACCGATGATAACGATATCCCGCGATGTGGCGAGCCGACTTTTATTCAACCTGAAAAACTCTCTTATCAGACGTTTTATCCTATTGCGGCGGACGGCGTCTCCTGCCTTTTTGCTGACCGTGATTCCTACACGTCCGTACCCCAGGTGATTCTCATGGGAAACAATCGTGAAGTGGCAAGAGTGGGTCCGTTTCCCCTGCTGGTATATCGACAAATAATCTGACCGTTTGCGGATTCTTTCCTTTTTGCGGAAGACCGCTGTTTCCCTGTTTGTGAGAGCTTTCAAAGCAGCGTGCGGTCCCCTCTTGATGGCCTGTCCCTCTTATACGGCCAGTTTTTTCCTGCCTTTGGCTCTTCTCCTGCTTAGCACTAACCGGCCCCCTTTGGTCGCCATGCGGACGAGGAAACCGTGTGTTCTTTTTCTTTTTGTGTTGGAAAAATTCGTTAAATTCTTCTTCATAAACTGCTCCCATCTGGTTTTATAGGCTGGTGTAAACCATAGTCGTCAAAAATTGTCAAGGTCGAAGTGTTCAGCACAGTTGCTGATATGTATGGATAAGGTGGTTCTCAACGTGCTATGGTATCAACACTTCCGCAGTCCCATGAGGGATAATCAGGAAAAGCGGTAACTAAATACAGGTCAGGAGGTAATGAAAGATGTCGCTTTCCATCAAGTGGTTGGGGCACTCTTGTTTTCTGGTAAAAACGTCGCGGGACAAGGTGCTGTTCATCGATCCCTGGATCACGGGCAATCCACTCTGCCCCTGGCAGTTGAAAGACATAAGGCGGGCGGATATGGTGCTGGTTACCCATGATCACTTCGACCATGCATCCAATGCCGCCGACATCGTGAGGCAAACGGGCGCTTTGCTTATTGGCTGTCCGGAAACAGTAGGCAGGCTGAAGACGGGTCATGCGTTGCCTGAAGGGCAGGTGGTTTTTGGGGGCATCGGGATGAATATAGGAGGTACGTTCCACGCGCAGGGCATTTCCATCACCATGACCCAGGCGCTGCATTCTTCGGAGACGGGCGTGCCTGCGGGTTACATCATCAAAACGGAAGATGGCGCCACGATCTATCACGCAGGCGATACCGGCATCTTCGGCAGCATGCAACTGCTGGGAGAACTTTATTCTATCGATATCGCGCTGTTGCCGATAGGGAGTTGTTTTACCATGGACCCGCAGCAGGCCGCAGCGGCCGTAAAAATGCTCCAACCTAAAATAGTTATCCCCATGCACTACCGGACTTTCCCGATCCTAGAGCAGGATGCTTCCCGGTTTGTGAAGATGGTAAAGGAAAAGGCGCCGGAAGTCGAGGTGATTGTCCTTGAGCCTGGCCAGGAATATAAAAGTACAAATTCGTAATATCCCTTTCAGACATAAAGAAGAAACGCAGAGAGGGATGATCTCATCAGTCTTCTGCGTTTCTTCTTAAGTATATTGCTTAAAAATCCGCGAATTCTTCCTCGCTCATAGGGATGATCTGGTCGGGGCGGATTTGCTTCGTCGAGCCACGGCTGACGTCGGCCAAGAGCCGTCCGTGGCTTTTTCTTCCCGGCGCTGCTAGCGTCTCATGGGTAACGGGCGGCAAGTTCCTTATGGCGGCGCTGCTGCCATTCCATCCGTTGCCGTTGCCATTATGGCTGCCCACTATCTTAGCTAAAGCGCCGATGTAATTCTTCATCTGTTCTGACTGAGCATTCAATTCCTCAGCGGCGGCGGCCGATTCTTCCGCATTGGCCGCTGCCTGCTGCGTAACCTTGTCCATATCCGTCACTGCCTTGCCTACCTGGGTTACGCCTTGTGCCTGCTCCACGGAAGCCGAGGCAATCTCATCAACCAGTTGGCTGATTTTCTGTGAGATAGCAGCATTTTCCTTGAAGGCTTCCTGGGTCGCATTCGTTAATTCGTTCCCCTTGCGGACGGCCGCAATGGTATTCTCAATAAGGTTGCTCGTGTTTTTTGCTGCATCTGCCGCACGCATGGCCAGGTTCCGCACCTCATCGGCCACAACTGCGAAGCCGGCGCCTGCTTCTCCGGCCCGGGCGGCTTCGACGGCGGCGTTCAAGGCTAAAAGATTCGTCTGGAAAGCAATTTCATCAATGGTTTTAATAATTTTACCCGTTTCCTCACTTGACCTTGTTATCTCGGAAACGGCGCCAGCCATATCCGTCATGTGCCGATTCACCTTTTCCACAATTTTTCCGGCTTCGCCCATCATCACCTTGGCCTGATTTGCATTATCGGCATTTTGCTTGGTCATGGAAGACATTTCTTCCAGGGACGCGGATGTTTCCTCAAGCGATGATGCCTGGTGAGAAGTCCCTTCGGCCAGTTGCTGGCTTGAAGAAGAAACTTGACTCGCCGCTGTGGACACCTGTTCGGCGCCGTCGGTAATGCCGGCAATAATCTTGCTTAGAGGGGCCGTAACGCTGCGCGTAATAAAGAAGGCGACAACAAAAGCCATGACGCAGCCGATAATGCTCAGAATGACGGACATCCGGAGCGTCGCATCGCGGCCTTCACCAAAGTTTTTAGCCGCTGCTTCGTTTTGCTTGGAAATTTCCTTACTGTGGACAGTGCGGTTTTCCCTCATGTTCGTCAGAGTGACATCGACATTAGCAAGAAAAGTGGAAATTTCCATCTGTGCTTCTGCACCTTTTTCCAATAGTGGGAAAAGTTCATTTTCCATAAGGGCAAAATATTTATTGTAGTCTGCCGCGAGTTTTTCCGCCCATTCTTTATTTTTGGCAGAACCGCCGCTTTTTTTGATAGTCTCCGCGGCTTTGAGGATGGTTTGGCTGGTTGCTTTGTCCTCGGCAAGGTTGCTTCTTATTTTGCCAAGCTCCGCAGCGCCGCTAGAAGTCACCGCATAGGTGGCTATATCAACCATTTTGCCGTATAACTCCCCAAGCATTATTTCGCCTTCACTAAGCTGTAAAGAGTCGCGCAGGGCTGCTCCGGCCTCGTCATTCAGTTTAGCGAGCCGCACCATGTTATTGATCAGGTTGGCTGACGATAGTATAAACAGAAGTACCACGGCGATAAATCCAACATACAATTTTTCCCCGATTTTCATCTCTGCTAACTTCACAATCCCCCCCTTATTTCATCAACCCCTAAAAGGCCTCAGCGCCCCTTGATGGTTCATAGCTATGCGGCGACGGAAACCGCAGCAAACTCGGCATCACTAAGCACTTTGTTGATGTCGAGCAGTATCTTTACCCGTTCCCCCATTTTTGCCATCCCCAAGATGTAGTCCGTGTTCAGCTGGCTTCCAAAATTCGGCGTGTCTTCAATGTCGCCGGATTTGATATTTAAAACCTCAGAGACGGAATCAACCAGAATTCCCATCATGATTTTGTTCCCGCCGCCGCTGATCTCCACGACAATTATGCAGGTCCGTTCCGTGTAGGCCATGTCTTCCATGGCGAACTTCAACCGCAGGTCTATCACGGGTATCACCTTCCCGCGTAAATTGATTACGCCTTTGACATAGTCCGGCGTTTGCGGCACTGTCGTGATGGCCATGATGCCGATGATCTCCTTGACCTTCAATATTCCGATGCCGTAATCCTCGCTTGCCAGCGTGAAGGTCAGATATTTTCCCTCCCGATTTACCGCCGCCGAAGCTTCATGACCCATCGCCATATTTTACCCCCTCCTCTCTTTGCTTAGTCAACGCGTTAAACAACAAGAAAAACTTCCGGCGCAAAACCGGTTTGACCAAGAGCCTCACGTTCCTTATCGGAGGGCGGGGAGGGAAACTTTAAGATTTTTTTGGCGTTGCCTGATTTCCCATCTTCATGTTATGTACCAGGGTCGAAGAGTTGTTCACGGGGGCTTGATTGCGGCAGATGATCGTCAGAAAGAATACACAACCCATTTTTCTGGGTGGCGTACAAATCGGCGGCGGCGCCCCGGTGGCTGTGCAATCTATGACCTGTACCGATACGAGGGATGCTCGCGCCACGATTGCCCAGATAAAGGAACTGGAGGCTGCCGGTTGCGAGCTGGTTCGGGTGGCGGTTCCCGATCGGGAGGCGGCCGCTGTCCTGGGAGAGATCAAACGAAATATTTCGGTGCCGCTGCTTGCCGATATTCATTACGATCATCGCCTGGCCGTGGAGGCCATCGGTCAGGGCGTGGACGGGGTGCGCATAAATCCCGGCAATATTGCCAAGGCCAGGATCAGGGAGGTTGTCCGGGCAGCGAAGGAAAGAGGCACGGTCATCCGCCTCGGGGTTAATGCCGGCTCCCTGGAAAAGGACATATTGGCCAGGCATGGCGGCCCAACCGCCGCCGCCCTGGTGGAAAGCGCCGTACGCCACATCAGTTTTCTGGAAGACATGGATTTTCTGTTGTTTAAACTCTCCCTGAAATCATCCGATGTTCTAACGATGGTTGCCGCCTATCGCGCCATAGCGGAAAAATGCACCTATCCCCTGCATCTGGGAGTGACAGAGGCGGGGACGCTCCTGCAGGCGACGATTAAGTCTTCTCTTGGCATCGGTTTGCTTCTCTACGAAGGTATCGGCGACACCATCCGGGTCTCCGTGACTGGCAATCCCGTTGCGGAAATACCGATTGCCTACGGTATCCTGCGCGCTTTGGGACTGCGGCAGGTAGGCCCGGAGATCATCTCCTGCCCGACCTGCGGCCGCTGCGAAATTGATGTCCTCAAATTGTCGGAAGCGGTGGAGAAGCGCCTGCTGGGGATGAAAACCCATTTGAAAATCGCCCTCATGGGATGCGTCGTGAACGGGCCGGGCGAAGCGGCGGAGGCGGACATCGGGATTGCCGGGGGGCGCGGTTGCGGTTTCCTCTTCAAAAAAGGCAAAAAGATCAGGAAAATAAGAGAGGCAGACTTTGTGGACGTTCTGATGGATGAAATAGATATTATCAGGAAAACATGAATCAGTTTAGACGGGAGAAAACATGCGTTATTCGGAGATGTTCCTGCCCACGGTGCGGGAAATCCCTGCCGATGCGGAGACGGTCAGTCATCAGTTGATGGTCCGCGCCGGCATGATCAGAAAATTGACCAGCGGCATTTACTCTTATCTTCCCCTCGGCTATCGCGTGGTGCGCAAGGTGGAGCAAATTGTGCGGGAAGAAATGAACCGCGCCGGTGCGCAGGAGTTATCCATGCCAGTGGTGCTGCCGGCGGAACTCTGGCAGGAATCAGGCCGGTGGGATCATTACGGCAAGGAGCTGCTGCGCTTTAAGGACCGTCACGACCGGGACTACTGCCTCGGCCCCACCCATGAGGAGGTCATTACCGATCTCGTGCGCCATGAAGTCAAAACCTATCGCCAACTTCCCCGGAATCTCTATCAGATTCAGACCAAATTCCGCGATGAAATAAGGCCCCGTTTCGGCGTCATGCGTTGCCGGGAGTTTGTGATGAAGGATGCTTACAGTTTTGATGCCGACGAAGCGGGTACGGATATTACTTACCGGAAAATGTACGCCGCCTACCAGCGTATTTTTCAGCGCTGCGGCTTGGATTTCCGGGCCGTGGAGGCTGATTCCGGCAATATCGGCGGCAGTTTTTCCCATGAGTTCATGGTAATTGCCGCTTCCGGCGAAGATGGTCTGGCTTTTTGCAGCGCCTGCGAGTATGCCGCCAATCTCGAAAAGGCGGAAGCTCCCCGGCCGACCCCGCCGGCCGCAGATCCGCTCGCCTTCTTGCCGCGCGAGGAGGTCCATACCCCTCAGTTAAAGGCGATAGCGGAGGTCAGCAAATTTTTCGGGATCACCTCCGCAAAGCTCGTAAAAACCATGATCTTTAACGCCGATGGGGCGCCGGTGGTCGTACTTATCCGTGGAGATGAAGAGATTAACGAGGTTAAGGTGAAAAACTTTCTGGGCTGTGCGACTCTTGAATTGGCCGATGACACCATGATTTTCCGGGTAACTGGTGCGCCGCGGGGCTTTGCCGGGGCCGTAGGCTTCAAGGGCGCGATTATCGCCGATTATTCCGTCATGGGCATGACCAATTTTGTCATGGGGGCAAACCGGGAAGATTACCATTTGTTAAACGTCAATACCGAACGAGATTTTGCCGTTCCGACCTTTGCCGATTTAAAGCTGGTGAAAGATGCCGATCCTTGCCCCCGCTGCCGACAAAGGCTGCGCCTGGCGCGGGGCATCGAGGTGGGGCATGTGTTTAAGCTGGGGATTAAATACAGCCAGGCCATGAGGGCTGTTTATCTGGATAGAGACGGCCAGGAACGGAATATGGTCATGGGTTGCTACGGGATCGGCATTGGCCGGACGGTGGCTGCGAGCATTGAGCAGAACCACGATGAACGGGGCATCATCTGGCCGATGCCCATTGCGCCCTATCATCTCATGATTACGCCGGTGAACGTCAAGGACGAGTCGCTGGTTGCGGCAGCCGAAGGCTTGTACCGGGCGCTTTCGGAGCGGGGAATCGAAGCGCTGCTCGATGACCGGGATGAAAGGGCAGGGGTAAAGTTTATGGACGCGGATTTGATCGGCTTGCCCCTCCGGGTGACAATTGGCCCCAAAAGACTTGCTGCCGGTGAAGTGGAGATCAAAGTTCGGAAAAGCGGCGAGGTAATGGCGGTGCCTCTTGCCGACGCCGGGAATTATATCGCTGACTATATATCCGGCGTGAAGGCTGACGGTTATGCTGCGGATTACAGACATACTTGATATGGCGCAACGATTTCTACCGGCAACGGATTTGGAAATCATCGAGAAGGCCTACATTTTTTCCGCGGCCGTTCACCAGGGACAGGTGCGTCTCAGCGGCGAGCCCTATCTAACTCATCCTTTGGAAGTCGCGGGCATTCTGACGAAAATGAAAATGGACAGCGCCACCATTGTAACGGGTTTGCTGCACGATACGGTGGAAGACACCTTGGCGACCACGGTGGAAATAGAAGAGGCCTTCGGCCGGGATGTGGCTTTTCTGGTAGATGGACTTACTAAATTGAGTAAAATATCTTTCCACAGTCAGGAAGAACAACAGGCCGAAAATTTCCGTAAGATGATCCTGGCAATGTCCGAAGATATCAGAATTCTGTTAGTGAAATTGGCTGACAGAATGCACAACATGCTCACTCTGGAATTTCAACCTGAGGGGAAACAGTTCTACATTGCCCAGGAAACGCTGGAAATCTACGCGCCGCTGGCCGGTCGCCTAGGCATCAACTGGATGAAGACGGAGCTGGAAGAGTTATCCTTTCGCTACCTTGATCCGGCGGCCTATCATGATCTGGTGGCGCGGGTTGCCAAATCCAAGGAAAAAAGGGAGCAATACACCGCAGAAGTTAAGGGTTTGATCCGCAGAGAACTGGAAAATTTCGGCATCCGGGCGGAAGTGGAGGGCCGAGCGAAGCATTATTACAGCATTCACGAAAAAATGAACGAGCAGCACCTCAACTTTGACGAGGTGTATGATCTGATGGCTTTCCGGATCATTCTCGAAGCAGACACGGATCGAGCCTGCTATGAGGTATTAAGCATCGTGCATGCCCTTTGGAAGCCCGTGCCCTTCCGCTTTAAGGATTATATCGGCATGCCCAAGGCCAATAACTATCGTTCGCTGCATACGACCGTTATCGGTCCTTACGGGGAACGCGTGGAAATTCAGATCAGGACCAGGGAGATGCACAACTGGGCGGAAGAAGGCATTGCTGCCCATTGGCGATATAAGGAAGGTGGCGCTTATCAAGCGGCGGACCAGGATCAGATTAAAAAGCTGCGGGAACTCCTTGATCTGCAGCAGGAAACGGGCAATCCGCGCGAGTTTATGTCCAACCTGAAAATGGCCCTTTTCCCCGATGCAGTTTATGTTTTTACACCGCACGGGGAGGTCAAATCTTTTCCCAAGGGAGCCACGCCCGTTGATTTTGCCTACAGCGTCCATACGGACGTGGGCAGCCATTGTGTGGGGGCCAAGGTAAACAGAAATATCGTACCGCTTAGATATGTCTTGAAAAACGGCGATACAGTCGAGATCATCACCCAGGCAGGCCATAAGCCCAGTAAGGATTGGTTGAAATTCGTCGTGACCACCAAGGCCATTTCCAAGATCAGAAGCTGGATAAAAGCCGAGGAGAGTGAACGGAGTCTGGCGCTGGGGCGGGCACTGTTGGAAAAGGAGTTTCGGAAAGGCCACCTGAAATTAATTCAGGCGCTGAAGTCTGAGGAAATGAAAAAAATCTTTGCGGAACATTCCCTTCATGGGCCGGATGAACTTTTTTCTCTCGTCGGTTATGGGAAATTATCGCCGAAATCCGTGATCAATCGTTTTCTTCCCGCCGTGGAAGGGGATAAAGAAAAACAAAGCGCCGACGTTAAGAAAAAGAAACTCCTTCGCTCTTACTCCTCGCCCGGCATCTCCGTGACAGGGATAGATGATGTTCTGGTCAGATTTGCCAAGTGCTGCAACCCCGTTCCGGGCGATGTCGTTTATGGTTATATCTCCAGGGGGCGAGGCATTGCCGTGCACACGGCACAATGTCCCTTCCTCAGGGAATTAGACACGGAACGGCTGGTGGATGTGCAATGGGATATCAAGGAAAAGCGGATCTATCCGGTCCACGTGAGGGTTGTTTCCCTTGACTATAAGGGCGTGCTGGCGGAAATCAGCGCGGTTATTTCGGCCCTGGATGTCAATATCAGCCATGCCGAGGTGGATACAAAATCCGGCAATCGAGCTATATGTTCATTCACCCTCGATGTTAATGATTTGAGCCAGTTTGACAAGGTGGTAACGGAAATAAAAAAGCTGAAGAATGTGCTGTCCGTGGAAAGAATCAGAAGGTAAGAGAGAATCCGTATTATGTTGACAGGCCGTCAGCCTTTGCTGTATTAAGCGCGACATCTGAAAGAGGTGAGAGGTGAACAACAAACTAAAGGCCATTAATTACGTTTGCAGTCTTACTATCCTGTTCCTGGGATTATTCGTTGCTTTGACTCCATCCCGTGCGGAGCGCCCTCGTCCGCATAACCTTGTCATCATAGACCCTGCCCACGGCGGGGGCGATGAGGGAGGGCGCCTTTCCGGCAGCGAGCGGGAAAAGGACGTTACTCTGAAAATTGCGCTGGCCCTGGGGAAAGAACTGCGGCGCGGCAACATTCCCGTCTTGTTGACCAGAACGGCTGATCGGGACGTGTCCCTGACCGAGCGGCAAAAAATAGCGAGTGCGCCCGGGGCCATGCTTTTGATCAGCATCCATATCAATTCCGGTTTTGGCAAGCAAGCGACCGGTTATGAGGTTTATTTCCCCGGCTTCTCGGAACTTCCCGCCGGTAAAGAAGGCGCCGCAGCGATCATCAAAGATATGGAGGGTAACAAGTACCTTAATGAAAGTGTGGCCTTGGCCCAATATGTCCTGCGTGATTTGCAGGAGGTATTCCCCCGCAAAGACAGGGGGCTAAGGAGCGCCCCGCTTCCCCTTTTCGAAGGCCTGGTTTTGCCGGCAGTGGCGGTGGAGGTCGGCTTCGCCACGAACTTGGAAGACAAGGAGAAAATCAGCGATGAGCAAGGCCAGCAGGCCGTGGCCCATGCTTTGAGCAAAAGCATAAGCGAGTTTATGCGGCTCAAGGGAATTAATTGATGGAAAGAGGTGCGACTCCCTTGCGGGTAAACGGCCGGAAATGCGATGAGCTCCGCGCGCTGAACATCGCTAATCACTATCTTAAAGTGTCTGCGGGATCGGTGCTCATCGGGATGGGCGATACGCGCGTGCTTTGCACCGCAACGATCGAGGAGAAAGTTCCCCCCTTTCTAAAAAAAACGGGCCGGGGATGGTTGACGGCCGAGTATTCCATGCTGCCGGCTTCCACTGCGCAGCGAAGTCCCCGGGAGGCAACTTTGGGTAAAGTGGGGGGACGGACCCATGAAATTCAGCGACTTATTGGACGTTCCCTGCGGGCCGTAACCGATCTGGCAGCCTTGGGTGAAAGAACCATCCATATTGACTGCGATGTAATTCAGGCGGACGGCGGCACGCGCACGGCTTCCATAACAGGCGCTTTTGTAGCCCTGGTAGAGCTTTGCCGTGATTTGCGGCAAAGCGGTTTGATTGAACATTTACCGGTGCATAGTTATCTTACCGCTGTCAGCGTGGGGATCGTGGATGGGGAAGTGCTTCTCGATCTGGATTACGGAGAGGATTCCCGTGCGGATGTGGACATGAATTTTGTCGTGACGGCGGCAGGTCGTTTTATAGAGGTGCAAGGCACGGCTGAAGGAGCGTCATTCAGCCGGGAGCAGTTGGCGGCCATGACTGAACTGGCCCTGAAAGGTACCGCCGCTTTGGCGGAGGAGCAAAGAAAAGTTCTGGGGGAACTAAGTTGACCAGGATCGTTCTGGCCACCAATAATCGTGGCAAGATAAGCGAAATCAAAGAACTGCTGAAAGATCTTGATTGGGAGCTTCTTTCTCTCGGTAATTTCTCTCAGGCGGCGGAAGTCGAGGAAGACGGGCATTCCTATCTGGAAAATGCCTTAAAAAAAGCCAGGGTGACGGCCGAAATAACAGGGGAGATTTCCCTGGCCGACGATTCCGGCCTGGAGGTTGAGGCGCTGGGCGGTGCGCCTGGTGTTTATTCCTCCCGCTATGCTGGCCTCGAGGCCACGGATGCAGATAATATTGAAAAACTTCTGGCAGAGTTGCGAGGCGTGCCGCCTTCGAAACGGGGCGCCACCTACCACTGTGTTCTGGTTCTTTATCAACCTGATGGAACGTATGAGTCATTTGCCGGTTGCTGGAAAGGGCGGATACAAGATACCCCGGCGGGAGAAGGCGGCTTTGGTTACGATCCTTTGTTTTTCTTGCCTGAGAAGGGTGTGACGGCGGCCCAACTGCCGACAGAGGAAAAAAATCGCCTGAGCCACCGGGGGCAGGCCTTGGCCAAACTCAAGGCATGGCTGCAGAAGCAAAAATATAGAAACGGGGCGTAGCGCAGCTTGGTAGCGCGCCTGCTTTGGGAGCAGGATGTCGCAAGTTCAAATCTTGCCGCCCCGACCAATAATATCAATGAGTTACCTATTGAAGGTAACTCATTTTCGTTTTAGTGTAGCATCTTGGTGTAGCACATTTTCATTTTTTGATGAAAATTTGCACGTAAGATCCATGGGTTTCGATTTTCTTATTCCGGTTTTTTCCCAACATGTGGAGGTTGATTTCTGGGATCTTAATACTGGGCTTGAAAGATTGAGGTAAGCTGGTACATGGTCCGGTAAGACGACACGCGAGATAGATGGTGTACTGATTCCACACCGAGTGCCCAGTATTCTGGTTTTACATATTGGAAAAATTGCACTCTCGTCCCCAGGATAATTAGCTCTGTTTGCACGAGAAATTACTTGTAGATCTTTAAATTATCTAAGGTAGACGGGGCATGAAATTTTCAGAATAGATTGACAAGAAGCAGCGGATTATCGGAATAGATGGGCCTCTCGGGAGAGAGGCCTTTTTGTTTAAGTAAGGGCG
>JBAQLR010000133.1:0-13394 GCA_049302035.1 Syntrophales bacterium | reverse complement strand
CCAAAGGGATTAAAATCACAGATCAGGAAATAAAAACATTAGCTCTCGAAAGGGAAGAGTTTCATGGTGAGTGGAATTACACATTACATCCGAGATAGATTGCTTATGTTAATTTGTAACGCATCCTTACCATGTTTATCTCCTTGTTCTTTACCTTTATTGCCAATGCAAAGAGATCTTCATATGCCCGGATCGACCTTGCCCAGCCATAATCCTGCTTCATCGCCTGCTCCCTCAGCATGCACAGGTGCTGCGGCCGGTCATAATAGGTGCTGACCGCCCAACCAATGGTATAATATAATGCACCGACAGTAGGATCATAAAATTTAAAACCCGTGCCTTTTCCCGATATTTCATCGTAATTATCCACAGTATCTTCCAGACCGCCGGTGGCGTGCACAATGGGTAAAGCACCGTATCGTAGCGAATACAACTGGTTTAATCCGCATGGTTCATAGATGGAAGGCATCAAAAAGAAATCCGCACCTGCTTCAATGAGATGGGCCAGGCGATTGTTGAACCCAATGTGAGCTCCGATTTTGCCGGGATAGCGGGCTGACAGGGAAGCAAAATGCCTCTCGGATTCGGGATTACCGCTACCCAGTAAGACAAATTGCGTTACCATATCGCGAATCACGGGTTCAATAACTTCTTCCAGGAGTTGCACGCCCTTTTGCTCCGTAAGACGTCCGATAAAGCCCATGAGAGCTATGCCGGTTTTTTCTTCTAAATGAAACTCCCTTTGCAGATGCGTTTTACAAACGCCTTTTCCGGACATGTTATCTATGGAGTAATGATCGGGAATCAACTCATCCTTTTCCGGCGACCAAACATCGTAATCCACGCCGTTTAGGACACCCCGGAAAAGCTCACCTTTCCTGGCAATATCAGGAGCCAACCCGAACCCTCCCGTGGGCGCCTTCATCTCCTCCGCATGGGTGGGACTTACAGTATTCACCGCGTCGGCAAAAATTATACCCGTTTGCAAAAAACTGCGGCTGTCGGGGTCTTGAGGGTAATCCGGATAGGGCAACCCGAGCCACTGGGAGAGAGCCTCGGGAAAATATCCCTTAAACGATTCGTTATGGATGGTGAGGACGGTCGCGCATTTACCGAGTAAGGGATAATCAGGGGAGCAGGTCTTCAAATAAGCAGGGATCAAGGCCGTCTGCCAGTCATTAACCTGTAGTATGTCCGGCTCAAATTGCAGGTCCATCGCCAACTGCAGGACGGCTTTGCTAAAAAAACCGAATCGATAGGGGTTGTCCGGATAGTCATGATGATCCAGGTCCTGGTACAATCCCGACCGGTTAAAAAAGTGATCGTGTTCAATCATGTAAAGAGGAACACCATCTTCTCCCACATAATTATGCACGGCACACCACACCTCGCCTCTCCCCATTTTCACACACATTTGAGGCAAAGCCGTGCTGAAATCTAAGCCGCTTTGCCGGACCTGAGCATAAAGGGGCATAACCACCCGCACATCATGACCAGCCCGCCTGAGTCCGGCGGCAAAAGCGGGCACCATATCCCCCAGGCCACCGGTTTTGGCAAAGGGCGAAAATTCGGAAGTTGCAATCAAAATGGATTTTTCCCCCAGGTTCATGGTTACTCCCTCCCTTATCTATGGTGCGCCGACCACAATCCGCCCAAAAACCGCCGGGCATCGATGCCGAGGTTCCGGTGGTTGTACCCGCCTTCCTGAATGACCAGCGTGGGCAGTTTGAGCTTCCCGATCAGGGCGCCATTGTCCTGAAAATCCTGCGTCCGCAAGCTCCAGGTGCCTGTCGGATCGCCCTTGGCTGTGTCCAGACCCAGGGCCACCAACAGAAATTCCGGCTGAAAACGCCGTATCAATGTTAAGGCCTTGCTCAGCGTTTCCCGATATTTCCGTCCGTCAGTCTTCTCCTGCTGCGGTAAGTGCGCAATCGACAGCCCCCCTGGCCGCCGGATAGGCATTGATATTCAGAGGAGTAAAGGTGTCGATGCAATAGTAACCGGCCCTTATCGGCAGCTCCTTCGGTGGTCTGGCAATATTTCTAATAGGAAATACATAGGGGTAGACAGATCGATCTGCGGGGATCAGGTCACATACTTTTTTTAGATAGGCGACAAAATTACGATTGTGGATTGACTGGATGTGACGCAGCGAAAAATGTTTACGGGGTACCGGCTCAAATAATCCCGTAGGGAGAATCTCCTTAAGGATCGTTTTTATGCGCACTGGAGATTCAACATAGCCCCGTTCGTGTATATGATGTATCTCATGTTTCTCGTTGACGACCAGGCTGATCCGTTCGTCAGCTGGTATGGATGTGGGGACGGCCGGGGGATGGTGTTCCCCTTTCGTATAGACGTAAGGCCTCAATCGCACCGGATCATCCTGGAAGGAATTGACTACCATGCTGATGTATTCGGGGGAACACAGTTCGCCGTATTTCTTTTCAAGGATTGCCCGGACAATCTTGCGGGCCCGGGAGCCGGAGAGGGAAACGTTCATGCCCAAGTCATCGTAGAGAAGATAGGGCGGATTGTCAGTGTCGGCATGGACAGGGGTTTCGTAGGCGGTGCCGATAATGCCGCGTCCCATCATTTTCGATGTAGTGCAGATATAGTCCAAATAGCAGAATCTCAATTCCGGCTCATGAAAGACAAAGGCCGCCCCCTTAACTTGATCAAGATGGTCCTCGGCTACGAAAAGGATGGATTGAAGGCGATGTTTCATGGGGTCGCGGAGCTTGTCGGGCAAAGCAGCTATTTCATCCTGCGACACCAGAGGAAACTGGGAGGCGATAATGGCCTGGGCATGGGCAACTGCAACCTTGTTTCTAGGTAAAACATTGTCGTATAGCTTCCGTATCCGAAGCATCTACCCCCCCATCCTGTCCACCATTTCTCACGCTGCCCAGTTGTCTTATTAATCCGTTGCCATCGTCTCGGTCCATCGCAGCCCAGAGCGGCTGAGCCTTTCATATTTCCCGGCAAACGTCAAAGTTTAATCCTTACTATCCCCGCATTTATCCTTGTTTATTTACCCGGAAGGACACTTTTTTTTGACAATTCTGTCTTCATTGTGTAAACTATCTCTGCGATTCATTCATGCGCAGGATAGGAGCCGTAATTCCCCTGCCATTGCCAGCGGGAAGTTTGTCGAGTAATTTTCAAGATGCTGCGGTCATAATGACCAAGGTGACGTTGTAGATCAACTGAAATAGCCTTCAAGCAGGGAGAAAATGGAACAAAATATACGCCTGGAACTTCTTGAAAAAGTTAGAGAGATAAAAGAGGCTGACATTATCGTTGGTATTCCGAGCTTTAATAATGTCAGGACTATCGGGCATGTAGTAAGGGCTGTGCAGGCGGGTCTTACTAAATATTTCCCCGATCAGAAGTCCGTAATTATCAACTCCGACGGCGGTTCCACCGACGGCACGGTGGAAGCCGTAGAGAAGGCCACCATTGAAGATTTCAATGCCATCCTGATTAAGCACCGCCGAGAACCGGTATTAAAGATAATGACCCCCTATCATGGCATCCCCGGCAAGGGTAGCGCCTTCCGCGTGATTTTCCAGATAGCGGAAATGCTTAAGGCAAAAGCATGCATCGTAGCGGATTCCGATCTGAGAAGCATCACGCCGGAATGGGTGGAACTTCTCGCAAAACCCGTACTCAGCCAGGATGCCGATTTCGTTGCGCCCCTTTATCATAGACACAAATACGACGGCACCATCACGAACAGCATTATTTATCCGCTTACGCGAACATTGTACGGAAAACAGGTTCGGCAGCCTATCGGCGGTGATTTCGGTTTTTCCGGGAAGCTCGCGGCATATTACCTTTCCAAAGACGTTTGGGAAACGGATGTGGCAAGATACGGAATTGACATCTGGATGACCACGACCGCCATTGCCAATGATTTTAAGGTATGCCAGTCCTTCCTGGGAGCAAAGATTCACGACGCCAAAGACCCCGGGGCTGATTTAAGCGCCATGCTCTACCAGGTGGTAGGGGCGGCTTTTGACCTGATGGGGCAATATGTGGACAGATGGAAGCCCATTGCAGGTTCCGTACCTGTCCCAACATATGGGTTTAAATACACTGTCGGCCTGGAGCCCATAACCGTAAACATCGACCGGATGATCGAAAGATTTCAACTGGGCGCCAAGGAGCTGATCAATATCTGGGAGGAATTCCTTTCCCGAGAAATTATCCGGCATCTGCGCCGGACGTCTTCAGGATCCAAGTCAAGATTTTCCTTTCCCGACGAGATATGGGTGGAAATTGTCTATAACTTCGCCCTGGCGGCGCATAAGGGAAAAATTAACCAGAAGCATCTTTTGAAATCGCTCACCCCTCTCTACATAGGCAGAACCGCCGCCTTCGTCAAGGATACCGGCGAAAGCGACGCTCAGCAGGTTGAAGATAAAATTGAGGCTTTGTGCCTACTGTTTGAACAAAAGAAACCATTCCTGAGGGATAATTGGCAAATGTAAAAGGAGGTACATCATGAATATACTGCAAAAGGTTTTTGTTGAACCGTTCGATAAATGTTTGGAAAACATCATCACTTTCTTGCCTAATCTGTTGACCTCTTTTTTCCTTTTAATCACCGGTATTGTGATTTCGGTTATTTTCAAGATCGTTGCGGCTAAAATCCTGAAGGCGGTCGGCCTCGACAAGTTTGCCGCACGCTTTGGCTTTACTGATTTGTTTAAAAAGGGAGGCATTGACGATTCTCTTTCCCTGCTGCTCGCCAAGCTGGTCGGCGGGCTAATATTTCTCGTTTTCGTACTTCTATCCATGCAGGCGTTGGAACTCATGGTCGTGGAAAAACTCCTGGAAAGATTCCTCCTCTATCTTCCTAACATCGTGGTTGCCTTCCTGATCATGCTGGCGGGCTACCTGCTGGGCAACTTCTTTAGCCGGACGGCTCTGATAACCGCCGTTAATGCGGGGATGAGGTTTTCCCGATTTATCGGCCTTTTCGTGAAGCTTGCCATCTGGACTTTTGCGGCGACCATGGCGCTGGAACATGTGGGGATAGGGAGAGAGACGGTGGAAATCACCTTTGCGCTCCTCTTCGGCGGCGTGGTCCTGGCGCTGGCCCTTGCTTTTGGGCTGGGTGGCAGGGATCTGGCGAAGGAATATCTGGCAGAAAAATTAGGGGCGAGAAAAGAACCGGAAAAAGATGAGTTTAGCCATTTATAAGCTATCGGCGGCAGTCTCGCACCCCTGCCAGTTTTGCGGGACGGTTGGCAGCGGACGGTCACTATTTATTGTCTTGCTCCACAGCCTCGTTTAATCTTTCCGAAAAATCCGGTATCGCTGCCGCAATGCGTGTCCAACCCGATAACATGGGAATTCCGACCGGATCTGCCATAAATTCTTCTACTGCCAATTGCAGCGAGTTAACAAAGGCATCGACTGCCACTATTTCCTCGTGGCGATCATAGGTAAGCCCGTTCAAGAGGGCAAGCGCGTGGTACTTACCGATGACGACACGTGATTCCTGAGTGTAGGAAGTCCTGAGCGTCCGGAAAAAAGAACTGCTCATAACCAGACCGTCCTGACTGAGAACGCGGAACAAGACCTTGGCAATATCCGTTGCCATGCGGATCAGCCCGGCGTTAGGTTTTTCCTTGTCCAGCGTCTGATGCTTGTGTTCATAGAGGTCGATGATTTCCACCTGGCAGATGCGGTTTGCAGATGTCATCTGATAGACTTCACTAAGCATGGATACTTCGAGGCCCCAGGTTGGTGAGATGCGGACCCCTTTGGCCAGGCTGGCAACAAAAGCAAATTCACCGGATAGGGCATACCGGAAGTTACCAAGATACTCGATGAATGGATGAAATCCCAATATGCGTTTCAGGGTTCTTATCAGGGGCGTGTAGAAAAGTCGCGTCACGCGGCCATAGAGCTTATTTGTTACCCTGGCATAATATCCCTTGCTGAACTCGAAATCAATGGCCGGATGGACGACGGGATAAAACAGGCGGGCCACCATATCTCTTTTATAATTTAAGACATCACAATCGTGAAGGGCCATAGCATAGATATCGCGATAGGACAGGATGTACCCGATACTCATCCAGACCGAACGCCCCTTGCCCGGCGATCCCAAGTCAAAATCTGCCTCGTGCATTTCCTTCATGAGGGCTTTTATGCGTGGTCCGTCGTGCCAGACAATCTTGACTTCCGTCGGCAGACGGGACATGATTTTCCTGACTTTTTGGAATTTTTTCGCATCTGCCTTGTCCAAGGATAAAACGATTTTATCGAGATAAGGCACTTTTTTAAGTTCCTCTATAATAACAGGCATTGCCGGCCCATCAAATTCCGTAATAAGAGCGGGCAGGAGCAAGGCCATCTTGCGTTTTACTGCAATTTTTTCCAGCTCCCTTTCTATCTTCTCGATAGGTTGCTGGCTTAAGATTTGTAAGGTTGTGATCATGCCACTTTGAGAAAAGTCACCCATATAATTCTCTCCTTTTCGTCATATTACTTCTGCACCGACTAACAGGATGGTAATGTCCATCACATTGGTTCCTGTTGGTCCCGTGGTAATCAGGTCTCCCGTCTGTTCAAAAAGACTGGATGAATCATTGTTAGACAAGTACTCCTCTATTATCAACCCCCGCCTCCTGACCTCCGCAAAGGTTGTGTGGTCAACCAAGGCGCCAGCCGCCTCCGAACTTCCATCCACACCATCCGTACCGGCGCTGAGGAATGTCAGGAATCTTCTGGTGCCTATCTCTTTTAAAGCGGCCAGGCACATCTCCTGGTTTCTTCCCCCCTTGCCCTTGCCGCGAACCGTAACCGTTGTTTCGCCGCCGAAAAGCAGGCAGACTGGAGTACGAAAAGGATTCTTCGAAATCAATATCTCCTCGCCGATGGAAATGATCACCTTGGCAACCTCGCGTGCTTCGCCCCGAAGCCGCGAACTCATGATGTAACTCTCCAACCCCAGAGATTCCGCGTACCCTTTTGCCCTATCTAAGGCAACGATGTTAGAACCTACGATGAGATGCTCCAGATTCGGGTTGGCTTGTTTAGGGGTGTCATCAATTTCGCCGGCAACCCCCTTCTTTATTGCATTCTGGGCGGTAGAGGGTAGCTGATCCCACAGGCCGTAACCCTTTAATAACCCCTGTGCGTCAGCGTAACTGCTTCTGTCGCAGTATAGGGGAGCTGATCCGATGGTTTCCGGATTATCACCCAAAACGTCGGAAATAACAAGGACGACGCCTTTTGCCTTCGCCAGATTCCCTAATCTGCCGCCTTTCACAAGAGAAAGGTGCTTGCGGATGATATTCATCTCCTCAATCGGCATGCCGGCGCGAAGCAGGAGATGAGATACTCCTTGAATATCCTGTAGGGTAAGAGGAATAACCGGTTTTTCCACCAGCGCGGAAGTGCCGCCAGAAAGCAGATAAATGAAGAAATCATCTTTGGTGAGCTGAGCAATGCCTTCCATCAGAAGATCGGAGGCCTGCAGGCTTCTCCGGTCAGGCACTGGATGGGCGCTGACAAACACTTTTATCTTTGCCAGAGATCCATCATCATAGTTTGACACGACAAGGCCGCCAGTGATTCTGTCATTGAGAAGCTCTTCCAAAACTTTCGCAGCCCGGAGCGATGATTTACCGCTGCCAAAGATGTGAATGCCCCGTTCAGCGGCGATGGGGTATTTTCTATCCTTGATTATAAGAGTATCGCCTTCTACATTGATGATGCCCCCGAACAAATTATCCGGCAGCACGGCATTTAGCCCCGCTCTGAATATTTCCTCAGCCATTTTTCTAGAGTTCATCGAGCAATTCTCCCACTACTTCATTCCAGCCCCTGCACCCCGGATTTACGGCTCTAATCAGGCGAGGCAGTTGAATATCCAGGTATCCCTTCACCGGGCGCGGTACCAATACGGGAATATCCACCTGCTGTAGCATAGGCAGGTCATTTTCACTGTCGCCAACCCCTACGGTAATAAAATCTCTCCCTAAGTTTTGATAAAATATCTCGCAGACGGTACGGACGGCTTTTCCCTTGTCCTGGTCAATACCCATCAAATGATGAAAACGTCCGCCACAGGTAATCTTCATCCCCTTTTCACCAGCCAATTGCGTCAAGGCAGATATATCTTCATCACGATCCATAAGGAATGGCTCGGTAAATTCCCGGATATTTGCTAATGCAGCCCGATCGGGTGGTAGCCCCGTCAGCTCCATGATGGAATGAAGGGGGAGATCTCCAAAACCTTTTGCGCCGAATCTGTGTTGTACAGAAATGAAAAAACATCGTATCTGCTCATAAGGCAATCCCAGTTGGACAAGGGTATAACCTTTTTTTTCCTCTCCCCTTCCTATTTTGAAGCCCCGGTATCCCAAGGGGAAATATATACCACCGCCATTTTCCACAATGAAGGGGTCGCAAATAGCCATTATATCTCTGATTTGTTCCACCTCATGGCGTGTCTTGCTCGTTGTCAGAATGAGCGGGATCCGGGCCTGGCTGATTCTATCGAGAACAGGACGGGCAGCGTCTAAGGAGTAGTCGTCATGATTAAGCAGGGTACCGTCAAGATCGCTAAATATGATAAGCCTCATAATCTGTTTTCCTTTGATCTCAAGACTAAAAAAGTCAATCCCGACCTTGCATCTGGCGGATGTAAGGCTTTTATTTTCCGTGATGTTAGAAACCAGAGGACAAAAAAGCAAGCTTTTTCGGTTTCCCCGCCCGCCAAGGGTCTAAGGCTTGGTGAGTGGCAATAAGCTAAACTGGCCCAGGTACAATCACCTTCTTCCTCTTCTTCTTCCTCGATATACCTGCGCCGCCGTCTTGCCTTCCGGCAAGATGATGATTTCAGCAATATTCCCCTTTTGATCGTAAACCATAGCGGTGTTGCTGAGAGGAAGCTCACCGAGCAAGTCATCGATCTGACTTATGGGTAGCTGCTCCACGTTAAGTGTAACATATTTGTCAGGAACGCCGCCACCTATCGTCATCTTTATACCCGTCTTGGCTTCCACGTCATGAAGAATCGCCATAAAGCTCGTTGTATCAGTTTGCACCGTCAGGAGACGCTTGTTCTTGTCATAGATGATGCCCTCAGCATGCGCCGTTCCCATGATGAACACTGTCAGAATAAACACACAGACCAGCAAAACGAGTATCGTCATGTTTTTATTTACTGCTTTTTTCGGCATAATCACTCCCCATTAGACAACTATCGTCTTCTACGGACACTCCACGAAGGGAACTTGTTTTCATCCCGCAGTTTTAGTGGTTTACATCCTTTTTCTTTTTCGATATCCGTTTTGCTTCTTTCGTATTTTCACCTTTTCGCTTCTGGCGCGATTCTGATAGGCTTCTGCTTTTTGATAGCAGAGCGGCAATCAGGCTACTCTCGCGCGAACAGAATTCCGCGTCCGCCATACCGATTTCTCCGCCCATTTGCACGCTGATAGACCGCGACTTTTTCATGGAAAGTATTTGCGAAGGGTAAACGCTCCGATGTCCGGTCATGAGGAAGCTGATGACGCAGGCAATGCAGGCATAGGGCGCCACGGCGGGACCGAATATCTCCACCGCCATGATGCTGGCGGCAATGGGCGTATTGGCTGCCCCAGCCAGCACGCTGACAAAACCGATGGCGGCAAATACTGCGGTTTCCCATCCTAAGATATTGGCAAAGGTGACTCCCGCCGCCGCGCCGACGAAAAATATGGGGGTGACGATACCGCCGCTGCCGCCAAAATTCAGTGTTATAGAGGTGAATAACGTCTTCAGAAAAAAGGCATACCAGGGAACCTCACCACCCTGCAGACATGTCTCGATGGTGTCCAAGCCCAGCCCCAGATATTGCGTGGAAAATAACAGTGTTAAAAGGATCAGTAGTGTCCCGCCGATGATTCCTTTAAACGGTTCCCAAAAGCGCAGCTTTTCAGAAATTTTATCTCCCAACCGCAAAATCTCGATCAACATTATGGAACACATGCCAAAAAAAATCCCCGCCAAAACGCACTTTAAGACGAAGGCTTCTGAGAGCAGTGGCTTAAAGCTGAGAGCCTGGTGGAAATAGGCAACACCAAGGGAAGAGGATACATGGTAGGCAGTTACGCCGGCGATAAAAGAGGGCAACAGGACATCATACTCAATCGCGCCGATAAAAAGTACCTCCACACCGAAAATTGACCCGGCGATCGGCGTCCCGAAGACTGCCGCAAAGCCGGCACTGACGCCGCAGATAACCAATTTTCTTCTGTCTCCGTCGTCAAACCGGAAGAGACCGGCTAGTGCAGAAGTAAGACCGGCGCCTATTTGGGCGCAGGGTCCTTCCTTCCCCGCTGAGCCGCCGAAAGCCAACGTGATCAGCGTCGCCACGAGCTTTACAGGAACAACAAGCGGGTTGATGCGGCCAGCGCTTCTATGCACGGCCTCAATAACCTTTTCCGTTCCATGACCTTTGGCGTCGGGCGCACCGTATTTTATCAGGAACGAGCTGACGAAAAATGCCCCCGGCAAAAGCAGGAAATAGTAAGGATGGCTACCGCTGATCACCGCGAGCCAGCCCAGCAGGCGGAGAAATATCGTGGTCGCCGCACCGACAACAACGCCGGCTAGCGTTGCCAGCAGCACCCATTTCATGATACTTATAAAAAGGACGGATTCTTCAATTATTCTTTTTTTCATGTTATGAGACCTTTGAATTTTCGCATTTTTGATTCTGGTTCATTTTCCTGCCCGCTTTTTAAAAAAATATGGGCCTGAGGTAAAGAAGTTAACTGATGGTTTTGATTAACTTTTCAATTATGGTGACAATGTTAACACCAAATGCTCAGTTAGGGAAGCAGTTTCATGGCTTGTCTGCCCGTCGCTCCAATCCGGGCAGACATCTCCCTATATCTACACCGCTCCGAGGATTTTCTCCCCTCTGAACAGATTGAAAGCCATCTGCCCTTCGTGTTTTTTCTCATAATCCCGTCAGCAATATGATTCATGTGGAGAAAGCCGCTGTTCGGCTTCCCATATAGACTTTATCAGCGTAAACCTTCTTAATCGGCTCCTCTGAATGTGTCTTTTTACCGGTGTCATTCCCCGAGAAAATTGGAGGCCATCCGCTCGTGAGTGGCCCGAAGGACTTCATTTTCAGAGTGACTTGGCAATGGAAAGTTCAGGTAGTTGTGCAAAGCTCTCATTATGTCCCCCGAATACCGCCCGAATACCCGTTAACCACACTTTCCGGGTGCAATCTGTTGCCAAAGAATGCTATAAAACCTGCCAACAACTGGCGTTTATCAAAAAAATCCCTGTCGGAGGCCTTATGATCGAAGCGGTTATTCAAGTTGTGCCGGGTTTTTCCTGGTTTGGCAAAAACATCGGCATTAAAGACGAAACCCTGGATTTGGGGGGGATACTTTCTGATCTTCCCTGCCGTGCGGCGGGGGTATTCACCAGGAACACCATGCCGGGAGCGCCGATTCTGGTCGGCAGGGAGCATTTGCGCGATGGGCTGCTGCAGGCGGTAATTGTCAACTCGAAGAACGCTAATGTGGCTACGGGGGAGCACGGCCTTGCAGATTCCCGAAAGATTTGCCGATTTGTCGCTGAGAGCTGCGGCATTGAAACGGAACTGGTATTGCCGTCTTCCACGGGTGTGATTGGACGTCGGTTGCCCATGGAGATCATTGCCGAGGGATGCAGAAATCTTAAGCCTGATTTTGGTAAAACTCCGCAGCATGTCGATCGTTTTGCCCGCAGTATCATGACAACAGACACCCGGCGCAAGCTGGCAAGCGCCAAAGTGGGTGGGGCAACGCTGCTCGGCATCGCCAAGGGGGCCGGCATGATAGAACCGAATATGGCGACCATGTTGTGCTACTTCATGACGGATGCGGAGATTCCCGCCCACCTTTTACAGCCGATGCTGGCAAGAGCGGTAAACCGCTCCTTCAATCGGATTTCCGTCGATACGGATACTTCTACCAGTGATACGGTTGTTATCATGGGCAATGGCCTGGCAGGGCCGGTGCCACCGGATGAATTCGAGGCTGCGCTCACGGAGATGGCCGTTTACCTGGCCAAGGAGGTTGCCCGGGACGGGGAAGGGGCAACAAAATTGATCGAGGTGGTCGTTTCTGGGGCGCAAACGGAGGAGCAGGCGCTTTTAACCGCCAAGTCGATTATTAACTCGCCCTTGGTGAAGACGGCCATTTATGGGGCCGATCCAAATTGGGGCAGGTTTGTGATGGCGGTCGGCAAGGTTTTTCAGTTCTCCGTTAATGTTAATGATTTAATAATATTTTTTGGCGTCGGAGGTGATCGTCCCCGGATAGACGCCAGGACGCTGGAACGCGATGCCGTGCCACTCCGGGAGATTTCCGAAATCCTGAAAAAAAATGAAGTGAACATAGAGGTTGTTCTCGGAAATGGCCCCTGTCAGGAAAGAGTTTGGGGATGCGACCTGACGGAAGGGTATATAGCAGAAAACGCCCATTATACAACTTGAGCGCCTCAAGGTCGCAGCCGCTTTTCCGTGGTCTGAGAAGGTTAGCTGGTCGCCATTACAAATCGTTATGAAAAGTTTACGGGACACCACTCCGCCTGGGAATGTTCGTCAACGACTACCCCGCTGTTGATATATTTTCTCAGTAGTGTCCGGTTAATAGTCGAACAAATTTAGTCGTTTGCCTTTTAAGAGCAAAACCCATTCGTTTTGTTCCTGGTCATACCAGCAGTCCGCGGGTGAGCGGTGTCCCCGGGAGATGATTCGCTTAATCTTGACGTGCGGCGAGTCGGCCAGCGCCTCCGTAAGTTCCTCCGGCAATTGTGCCGGTATAGCGGCGAAGATGTTTTCTGCTTCCATTATTTCTCCGTCAATGCCCAAACGCCGTCCCATTGTGCCGGGGGGTTGTTGATCAGCCAGCGGCATTTATCGGCGTAGGCCTGGGCGGGCGGATCTTCCGCCTGGATCTTTTCAAAAAGTTCCAGGGCTTCGGTAAAGACGCCATCGTAATATTTTTGCAGTGCGGCGGCGAAAATATTTAATATCGAGGCCTTAGCTGCATGATCCTCTGGCCACAGAGGTTCATAGACGCGCAGGGGTTCGGCGCGCCCGACCACGCGTACCCGCGACAGCTCGCGCACGGCAAATTCATCATGGAGTCGTGCCAGCGTATATTCCGAGATCATCACGTATGTACCGAACTGTTTGTTAATTCCCTCCAGACGGGAAGCCAGGTTGCCGGCGTCGCCCAGGAAGGTGTAATCAAAGCGCTGGCTTGAGCCCATGTTGCCCACCACGACCTGCCCTGTGTTGATGCCGATGCGGGCGTAGAGGTCGCGTCCCAGACGCTCTTTGAATTCCGGGCGGAGCTCGCCCAGCTTGCTGC